>JAILNJ010000081.1 GCA_024691665.1 Gammaproteobacteria bacterium
TAGAAGTTAAAAAGATATCTGAGTTTGTGGGAAACCTCAATGTAGTATTATTCTCACCTGAGGATTTGTTCCTTTTAAAGGCAGGTCCTAGTGAAAGAAGAAAACTAATAGATTTATCACTAATGCAGATATCTAAAAAATATGTTGAAGATTATCAAAACTTTAAGAAACAATTAAAGTTAAGAAATGATTATCTTAAATATTTATATCCTAAGCTAAAAGATGGAGAATCTATTGAAGATGAAATGCTTGGGATATTAACCCTAAACTTTATAAATATTAATAAGCTCATATTTGAGGCAAGAGAGAATTTTTTAAAGAGACTTGAAGATTATACTAAAGTCTCATATAAAGAGCTCTCAGGCACAAATGATGACATCTCATTTGTATATGAAACTAACTTTGATTCATCGATGGATTTCTTTAAAGAGAAATACCAATCAGATATCTTAAATGGTTCAACTCAATATGGATGTCATAGAGATGATGTAAGATTCTTAAGAAATGGGATTGATTTAGAATCCACAGCTTCTCAAGGAGAGCTTAGAATGTTGTCTTTATCAATCAAGATTGCCTTATCTAGAATGATTAAAGATATGAAGAAAGAAGCTCCGGTTGTGCTTCTTGATGATGTATTGTCAGAACTTGATATTAATCATCAAAATAGACTTCTTTCAATGCTTGATAGATCAATGCAGATAATAATTACTACAACCGACATATTAAAAATCAATCAAAGTTCTATTAAGAACGCCAAACTATTTAAAGTTGAAGATAAACACGTAAAGGAGATTCAAAATGGAAGATAAAACACAAGAACTTTATGAAGAAATTGATAAACAAGAAATAAAGATCGAAGATGCGGAATCAGTTGGTAAAGTAGATAAAGACTATAATGCCTCAGATATCAAGATTCTTCATGGTCTTGAAGCTGTAAGACTTCGTCCAGGTATGTATATTGGTACTACTGGTCCACAAGGCTTACACCATATCATTTGGGAAATTGTAGATAACTCAGTAGATGAAGCTTTAGCTGGAAGATGTGATACTATCGAAGTTGAAATTCAAGAAGGAAACGTTATTCAAGTAAAAGATAATGGTTCAGGTATCCCAGTAGATATTCACCCAGAAACTGGTCGTCCTGCGATTGAATCAGTATTCACAACACTCCATGCCGGAGGTAAATTCGGTGGAGGGAAAGGTGCATATATTGTATCAGGCGGTCTACATGGTGTAGGTGCCTCAGTAACAAACGCACTATCTGAATGGCTTGAAGTATACGTTAGAAGAGATGGAAATGTTTACTATCAAAAGTATCATGTTGATGATAAGAGTGATTTAAAGATTGTTGACCATTATGATAAAGAAACTGGTAGAACTGGTACAACTGTAAGATTCCTCCCAGATAAGACTATCTTCCAAGAAGGTATTGAATATAACTATGAAATTGTTAGAGCTCATCTCCAACAACTTGCATTCTTAAATAAGAATATTAAATTCACTATTGAAGATAAAAGACCTGGTAAAGAACAACCTCGTATTGAATACTTATACGCTGGTGGTTTAAGAGAATATGTAGAATTCTTAAATGCTGGTCAACCAAAAGTTAACCAACATCAAATGTATTTTGAAGGTGCTCAAGCTGGAATCCTTGTTGAAATAGCTGTTCAATATAATAATGGTGTTAACCAAAACTTATATTGTTATACAAATAACATCAACAACCCAGAAGGTGGAACACACGAAGAAGCATTCAAAACTACTCTTACTAGACTTTTAAATAAATATGGTCAAGATCATAACTTATTTAAAAAGGATGAATCTTTAACAGGTGATGATGCGAGAGAAGGTATTGTTGCTATTATCTCAATCAAACACCCTAATCCACAATTTGAAGGACAAACTAAGACTAAACTCGGAAGCGAAGATGCAAGAAGAGTTGTATCAAATGTAATGAGCCAACAACTTCAAAGATTCTTAGATGAAAATCCTGATGATGCAAAACAAATTGTTGAAAAAGCAATCATTGCAGCACACGCAAGAATTGCGGCTAAGAAAGCAAGAGAAGCAGTTCAAAGAAAATCTCCTCTTGATAATTTGGGTCTTGCATCTAAACTCGCAGATTGTAGAAGTAAGGATCCTACAAGATCAGAAATCTTTATCGTCGAGGGTAATTCAGCCGGAGGCTCTGCAAAACAAGGAAGAGATTCAGAATTCCAAGCCATCCTACCTTTAAGAGGTAAAGTATTAAATGTTGAAAAAGTTAGATTAGATAAGATTTATGAGAATAAAGAATTAGTATCTATGATTCAAGCATTCGGTGCAGGTATTGATAATGACTTTGATATCACTAAAGCTAGATATCATAAAGTTGTAATTATGACCGATGCCGATGTCGATGGTGCTCATATTAGAACTTTACTTCTCACATTCTTCTATAGACATATGAAACCGCTCATCACTGAAGGTTATGTATATGTAGCTCAACCTCCTCTATATAGAGTTCAAACAGGTAAGAATATTCAATATGCATATAGTGATGACGAATTAAATAATATTAAAGCAACTCTCACTCAAAAACCTAATATCCAAAGATATAAAGGTCTTGGTGAAATGGACTACTCACAACTTTGGGAAACAACTTTAAACCCAGATAATAGAGTACTCTTAAGAGTTACATTAAATGATGCGATTGACGCAGACCAAACATTCTCTATTTTAATGGGTGAGGATGTTGAACCAAGACGTGACTTCATTAATACTAATGCAGGTTACGTTAAGGATTTAGATTACTAGGAGGCATTCCATGGACGATAAAACTAAAAATGTTCAAGATGATAAATGGTTAAGTATCAAGAATGTTCAAGATGTTGATTTAGTTGAATCAATGAAATCATCATTCCTCTCTTATGCGATGAGTGTTATTATCGAAAGAGCTCTCCCAGACGCAAGAGATGGACTTAAACCAGTTCAAAGAAGAATTTTATATGGTATGGACCAACTAGGAATGACTCATGCATCACAGTTTAAGAAGTCAGCTAGACTAGTCGGTGACGTTATGGGTAAATTCCACCCACATGGTGACTCATCTATTTATGAAGCTACAGCTCGTATGGCTCAAGACTTCTCATATAGATATCAACTAGTTGATGGACATGGTAACTGGGGTTCTATCGATGGTGATGATCCTGCGGCTATGCGTTATACAGAATGCCGTATGAAGAAAATCGCTGAAGAAATGCTTAAAGATATCGATAAGGAAACTGTACCATTCCAAGATAACTATGATGCAACAGAAAGAGAACCACTTTATTTACCAAGTGCATTCCCCAACTTACTCGCAAACGGTGCAGTAGGTATTGCCGTAGGTATGGCCACAAACATTCCGCCACATAACTTAAGAGAACTCGCTGATGGATATATCGCATATATGAATAACCCTGAAATCACTAATGATGAACTTATGCAATATATCAAAGGTCCAGACTTCCCAACTGGTGGAATTATTCTAGGCGCTAAAGGTATTAAAGATGCATATAATACTGGTCGTGGTACTATTCAAGTTAGAGCTAAGGCTGATATTGTAGAACTTGAAAACGGTAAGAAAGAAATTATTGTGCGTGAAATCCCTTATGCAGTTAATAAGAGACTCTTAATTGATAAGATCGCAGATATCGTTAAAGAAAAACCACTCCCAGGTCAAGAAAAGAAGTTAGATGGTATCACAGACTTAAGAGATGAATCAGCTAA
>JAILNJ010000087.1 GCA_024691665.1 Gammaproteobacteria bacterium
ACATGACTTTCCATCAAAGGAATAATCTATAGTTACTGTAGGGATTTCACTATCTACAAGATTAATAACTTCTGGATCTTTAAAGTTTACTGAAGCAATGATTACACCATCTACATTTCTATATTTAGCATGTTCATAGAAGGTTAAATCATTTTGTTTTAAATGGTGAGATATAAATGTAATATCATATCCATATGCTTCTGCTTCATTCTTAATTGCATTTAACATAGAAGAGAAATATTCATGTTCTAGCCCTGAACTTGTTTCATCAACAAAAAGCACGCCAATATTATAGCTTCTATTAGTCTTAAGAAGTTGAGCAGATGAATTAGGAATATAACCCATTTCTTTTGCTACTTTTCTTATATATTCAGCTGTCTTTTCGTTTAAGTCTGAATTACCATGTAGTGCTTTACTTACTGATGCAATTGAAACACCACACTTTTCAGCAATGTCTTTAATCTTAATCATAAATATACTTCTTTTCAAATTTTAAACGTTTAAGTTTTAATTACCAAATATTATAAATATTAAGGGAATAATAGTCAACCATTTTTCAAAAAGTTAATAAAAAAGTGTTGATTTTACAAAAAAACGTATTTATAATTAAAATATACGGAACTTAAACGTTTACGTAAACACTTTTTGAGGTATGTTTATGAAATACGGACATTTTGATGACCTTAATTATGAATATGTAATAACTGATTATAATACACCACTTCCATGGATTAACTATTACGGACAAGATGGATTCTTTTCTCTAATGAGTAACACATGTGGTGGATACATGTTCTATAAAGACGCTAAGCTTAGAAGGATTACAAGATTTAGATATAATAATACTCCACGTGATAATGGAGGTAGATATTATTATATTAACGATAATGGAACTATTTGGAATCCAGGATTCCTTCCAACTAAGACAAAACTTGATAGTTATAAATGCCGTCACGGTTTAGGTTATAGTATCTTTGAAAGTGAAAAGAATGGACTTAAGTGTGAATTATTATGTTTCGTTCCGCTTAAAGACTTATGTGAAATCAATCAAATAACTCTAACAAATAATACTAATGAAGTTAAAAAAATTACTTTACATGGCGTTATTGAATGGTGTTTATGGAATGCAGTAGATGATCAAACAAACTTCCAAAGAAATTATAGTATTGGTGAAGTTGAAGTTGATGATACTACAATTTACCATAAAACTGAATATAGAGAACGTCGTAACCACTTCTCCTTCTATCACGTTAGTGAGAAACATGATGGTTTCGATACTGATTTAGATACATTTACTGGTTTATATAATAGCTATAGAGATGCAGATGCAGTTATGAATGCTAAATCATTTAATAGTATGGCATCTGGTTGGTCACCTATTGCGTCACATATGTTTAAGATTACACTTAAACCAGGAGAATCTAAGACTATCATCTTCCAAACTGGTTATATAGAAAATGATGAAGATAAGAAATTCTCTTCATTAAACGTTATTAATAAAGAAAAAGCGTATGCTTTACAAAAGAAATATCAAACTAAAGAAGATGTTTTAAAAGCCTTTAATGAACTTAAAGAAAACTGGTTAACTCTTCTTTCAAGATTACACATTGAATCTAACAACGATAAGTTTGATAGAATGGTAAACATTTGGAACCAATATCAATGTATGGTTACATTCAATATGTCGCGTAGTGCTTCTTACTTTGAAAGTGGTACTGGACGTGGTATGGGATTTAGAGATAGTTGCCAAGACTTACTTGGATTCCTTCATTTAATTCCAGAAAGAACTAGAGAAAGAATCAAAGATATTGCCTCAATTCAATTTGAAGATGGTTCTACTTACCATCAATACCAACCTCTAACTAAACGTGGTAACGCAGATATCGGTGGTGGATTTAATGATGACCCACTCTGGTTAATTGCCGCAGTAAGTCAATATATTAAAGAAACTGGTGATTATACAATATTAGATGAACCTACTCCATTTAATAATGTAGAAGGAAGTGAAAAACCATTAATTGATCACTTAAGAGCTTCTATTAATTTCACTATTACACATAAAGGTCCACATGGTCTTCCACTAATTGGTCGTGCTGACTGGAATGACTGTCTTAATTTAAACTGTTTTTCTAAGACACCTGGTGAATCTTTCCAAACTGTTTCTAATTTTGAATCAGGTAAAGCTGAATCAGTATTCATCGCTGGTATGTT
>JAILNJ010000089.1 GCA_024691665.1 Gammaproteobacteria bacterium
CTTATTCATTAGTACTATTTTTTCTTTCCCACACGACAAAGTCATAGAAGACGTCCAGTTTATGAAGACAATAATATTCTTGAATTTGGCGATTTAACATTAGATTTATCTTCAATGACACTATCGTGTGGAAAAGAAAAAGTAGTACTCATGAATAAGGAATTTCAAATCATGAATTTACTATTTAAATCTAAAGATGAAATAGTGTCTTTAGATAAGATAGTTGCTAATGCCTGGAATATTGATGAGTATTCTACAAGCGAAAATGTTTGGGTATTTATTTCATATTTAAGAAAGAAACTTGAATCTATTAAATCTAAGACTAAGATTAAATCTATTAGATATCAAGGTTATTATTTGGAGTATCAAAATGATAAAAAAACTAAGATTTAAATTCATTCTTGTTTCTTTATTATCTATATTATTAGTATTATCTATTACTATAGGTTCTATTAATATATATAACTATGTAAGAATGAAGAATGAAATACACCAAAATTTAATAAGTATAGTAGAACGTGGTGATGAAGAGTTTCCTAGAATGGATGAGGCGCCTGACTCTAATAGACCTATGGATATGGGTGGAGGATTCATGAGAGGAAGTTTCTTCACTGTGTCTTATAATTCTGATGGTACTGTCGCAAGTTCTAATTTTGATCATATCTTCTTTATTAGTGAAGAAGATGGAATAAGTCTTGCAAGTGATGTGTATAGTTCAAATAAAACTGAGGGCAAGACTGACAACATGTATTACCTAAAGATGGAAAAAGATGGATTAACTATTATCGCATTTGTGGATGCGAAAGATAGAACTAATCAATTTAATAGTTTTTTAGTCTCATCAATTCTTGTCTCATCTATAAGTTATTTAGTATTAGCTTTATTAATAGTTTTGTCATCTAAAGTAGTATTTAAAGTTTCAGAAGAATCATATAAGAAACAAAAAGCGTTTATCACAAACGCATCTCATGAACTTAAAACCCCACTTACTATTATTAATACTGATATAGAATTAATCGAAATGGATAATGGAAGTAGTGAATGGACGACTTCCGTTAAAGATCAAGTCTCAAGACTTACTACTATGACTAATCAACTAGTGATATTGTCTCGTCTTGATGAAGGAGAATTATCTAAATATCCATTTGAAGATTTTAGTTTATCTGATTTAGCTCATGAGGCGGTTGAATCATTTGCCTCATCATTTAAAAAAGAAGGATTAACTCTTTCAACTTCTATTGAGGATGATTTAATAATTAATGCGAATAAGTATTTAATTGATGAATTATTATTTATTCTATTAGATAACGCACTTAAATATACAGCGCCAAACGGAACTGTCGGTATTAATATATATAAAGATAGTAAGAATAAAGTAAATATATCTATATATAATGATATAGAAGAAGATAATGAACTAGACGTTAATCAATTATTTGAAAGATTCTATAGATCTCCAAACGCTAAAAAGAATGGAAGTGGTATAGGCCTTTCTATCGCTCAAGAAATTATTAATCTTCATAAAGCTCAAATAAAAGTAACTAAAGAAAATAATATTTTAAAATTTAATATTTCATTTTAGGTTCATTTAAAGTTCGATTGATAGAATTAAGACAGAAGAGGTGATTATTATGAAAAAAATCTTAACTGTTTTAATTCTATTTTTTAGTTTATTCTTAGTGGGTTGTAACTCAAGTGTTACACAAAGTAAGAATACCGTTACTAATGATTCAAGCGCATTAGTAAGCAACTATGATACAGATAATACAAATGATATTACTGTGGATAATAGTGAAGAAAATACATTTGATGAAAAAGAAATCAAAGAAGAAGTGGTTGAAGTTCCTACTGAATATGATTCATTTGAGGATTACACAATTACTGAGTCTGGAAGTTACTATCTATCAGGTGAATATTCAAGTATTAGTATCACAGCCGCAAAGGGGTCAGAAGTATATTTATATCTTGATGGTGTCACTATTAATTCAACTGAAGGCATAGCTCTATCAAGCACTAAGAATATTACACTTCATGTAATCTTATTAAATGGAAGTGAAAACACAATCACAAACGATTATGAAGACACGAACGCATTCCACGTAAAAGGTACTGTATATATTAGTGGTGATGGAACTTTAAATATTACTTCAGCTCAAAAGAGTGGACTTAAAGTATCTAAAGATTTATATATTTATGAAGGAGTTACTTTAAACGTTAATGGTTATGATCATGCGATTACCGCAAGATCAATCACAGCTCAAGGCGCTACATTAAACTTAACTACTCAAGCTAAAGATGGCATTCACGCTGAATGTGATGATGATGTTACTGAATACACAGATGAACAAGGTTATGTTTATTTAGTAGATTGTACTGTAACTATTGATTCATATGGCGATGGTATCCAAGCCGATACATATGTATATATTAGTGGTGGAGACTATGATATTACTACTCATGGTGAATTTGTATCTTATTCAGCTTCTAATGTGACTGAATATGAACTTGAAACTGATGACTTCAAGTATGTGAAATCTGGCTCAACTTATAAGAGAGTTGCGAAAGATTCAATCAGAAGCTTATCTTCATCATATTATGCCCTAAAGAATTCAGTAAAAGGTATTAAGGTTGGAGAAATCGAATATGACTCAGATGGTGATGGAGAAGATGACACAGAAGTAACTACTGGCGATTATAAGATCTATATCGCTCACTTAGCTAATATCAAAATCAATTCTACTGATGACTGTATCCATACTAATTATGGAGATACAATTATCGATAGTGCAAACTTAGT
>JAILNJ010000094.1 GCA_024691665.1 Gammaproteobacteria bacterium
TAAAGATGTATTTGCAATGGCTAAGACAGAAACTGAAGCTTTAGATAAAGATGAATATATTGCATCAAATGAATATGCAGAATTAAAAGATGTTAAATATGCAGTAAACTTAAGTAGTATTTTAAATACTAAGATTACTGATTTTATCAATGTAGATCTTGGTGCTGCAGGTTCTGTATTATCTACATCACTCCGTGGACTCTTATCAACTGTACTATTAAATAGTAATAGATCAGTGGGTGCAGCAGTTTCTAATGTAATTAGAACATTATCACTTCTTGGTGTAATGGATTCCAATGGAAAGTTTGATATAGATAAGACTGCTACCATTGTTAAAGCTATTATTTATGCAATAAAGGTTCAAGAATACGAAGGACAAACTAAAAAGATTTTAGGATTAAATGCTGAAATTAGCGCAATGGTTGATCCATTTGTTCAAGACTTTAAAGAAAGAATCTCTACAATCGAAGTAGTAGATAATGAAACTAAAACTGAATTTGGTTATGAACTTGAAATTAGTGATGTTACTTTGATTGCTGATTTCTTCAAAATGAATATTAATGTAGATACAAAAGTAGTTGCTAGAGTTGTATTTGATAGAACTAAAAGAACTGGTGGACAAAATATCACAAAGATTCAACTTGCTGTTGGCTCAGTAAATCTAGTAGCTATAAGCATTTATTCTGACATTGTTACTGATATTGAATTTGATACAGATTTAAATAATTATAAAATAGTCGATTTTAGTGAAATTAAAGCATTAATCGATTCATTTAAGCAGGAATAATTATGGAAAACGATAATAAATTATTAGCAGGTGCAATTAAAATAATCACAAAACTCAACGAAAAAGGCTATGAAGCCTATATGGTTGGAGGTTTTGTTAGGGACTATCAACTTGGAATGGAAGGAAAAGATATTGATATCACAACCAATGCTCTTCCAAATGTTGTTCAAGAATTATTTCCTAATAACTTCTCTAAATCACTTAAGTTTAAAACTGTAAATGTTAGAGAAGGTGATTATGTATATGAAATCACCACATATAGAGTAGATAAATCTTATAAAGATCACAGACATCCAGAATCTAAAGTAAGTCTATCTTTAAAAGAAGATGTTAAAAGAAGAGACTTCACTGTTAACGCTATGTGCATGGATAAAGATTTAAATCTAATTGATTACGTTGGTGGAATCAACGATTTAAAGCTTCATATCTTAAGATGCGTTGGTTCTCCAAAAAGAAGATTCAATGAAGATGCGCTCAGAATGTTTAGGGCATTCCGTTTCGCATCACGTTTAGACTTTAAGATTGATTCAGACACATTTGAAGGAATTAGATCTAATGCTAATTTAGTTAAATATTTATCTAAAGAACGTATTAGAGCGGAACTAGAAGAGACTGTTGAATCTCCATATTTTAAGAGCGTACTTCCTTTAATGCTTGAATCTGGAATATTCAAATCTCTACCCGACATTGATGAAGCCTTAGGCTTAATCGATGTATCATATAAACCATTCACATATATGGACCTTATGGTATTAGCTTCATACCTTAAAGGCGCAGTCACAGATGACCTCCTCTTTACTAAGAAAGAAAGAAGATTCGTTGAAGACGCTATGTTCTTTATGAACTTACTAAGAGAAAGAAGATTAACTCCATTTGATATCTTTGATAGGGATACACAAGCTTTATACGAAGCTCAAGCAGCGCTATCACTTATTAAGAGTTGCCCATATACTGTAAGTGATTTAGACGAACTTGTTAAAAATCTTCCAATTATGAAAGCTAAAGACTTAAATATCACAGGAAATGATATTAAAGACGCTCTTCAAATTGAAGATTCAAAAGATATAAAAGAATATTTAATAGAGCTTGAGAAAGCCGTTATATATTATAAAGTTGAAAATGATACTCAAAAATTAGTTGAGTATTTGAAAGGAATTATAGCTTAAAGTGAAAAAGACTTTTTATGCTTATTTGGATGATTTTGATGAAATCGCAATTATCGTCAAAAAGGATTACTTTCATCCAAATAATAAGTATTTCTTAAAAGGAAATAATGAAATCATTGATTTAAATATTGAAGAAGTGACATCACTTGGCGATTATGAAAAACTAATCGTAACTTTTGATGCCTATATAGATTTATCTCAAACTTATTACGTTAGTGATGAGTTTGATTTTAAGACAGACCTTTTTGTGGGTAAGATTGTCAGAAGCCCACTCTTTGATCAAATCTATTATTATAAGAAAAATGACTTAGGTTATGTATATAATAGTGAATTCACTAAGTTTAAGATTTGGAGTCCTGTCGCAAAAGGTATCACTCTTGAACTTGTATCACCTGAAGGTGAAACTGAATTCATTGAACTTAAATATAAGAGTCAAGGTGTATGGAGAACTGTAGTAGATAAAGATTTAGATAGATATAAATATAGATATCATGTCTATATCAATGGAGAAACAAAAACTATTACTGATCCTTACGCTATCGCATCTAACACAAACTCTACTTATAACTATATAGTAGATAAATCTAAGTTCTATCAAATGAAATATCTAAAGAGTAATAGACCATTAAATAAACAAAACTCGGTAATCTATGAAACTTCATTTAGAGATTTCACTTCATACTTTAAGGATAATAAAGAAAGAAGTACTTATAAATTCTTTGTGGATGATATCTTAAGTGATCAAGGTTATGGCCTTAAATACCTAAAAGATTTAGGTGTTACTCATATTGAGCTTATGCCTTTCTATTCATTTGATGATGTGGATGAATCTGATAGATTCAAGAAATATAACTGGGGATATAACCCAAGAGAATTAAATGTTCCATCAGGCTTATATACTATAAATCCTGATGATCCATATCAACGTATAAATGATTTAAAATACGCTATTGATATGATTCATAAGGAAGGATTATGTGTAATTATGGACGCTGTCTATAACCATGTCTTTGATCCAGACACATTCCCTTATGAAGTATTATGTCCAGGATATTTTTATAACTATAACCATGAAGGTATAAGAACCGAATATTCAGGCTGTAAGAATGATGTATCTAGCATGAGAAATATGGTCCATAAGTTTATTATGGATTCGCTTCTTTATTGGCTACACGAATATCGTCTTGATGGCTTTAGATTTGACCTTATGGGTTTAATTGATTTAGGTACTATTAATGATATCGCTCAAGAAGCTGATTATATTGATGAGAATATTTTAATCTTTGGAGAAGGATGGAAGATGGTTTATTCCAACCAAGCTGATTCACTTGCCCATATGTTTAATAGAAACGTTATCCATTCTGTGGGATTCTTTAATGATAGAGAGCGTAACGCAGTTAAGGCATTCGCTAAAGGTTATAATGATTTTGATACACTAAAATATACTCTCACAGGTTCTTGTATAGATAGATACTTGTTTAAGTATGCATCTCAATCTATTAACTATGTAGAATGTCATGATGATATGACCTTATCTGATTCAATCTCTAATGAATATAGAGATATGCCTAAAGAAGAACTTAAAAAGAGATGTACTCTCGCTACTGCGATGAATGTATTATCTTTAGGTATTCCATTCTTACACCAAGGTCAAGAACTCTTTATGAGTAAAGATTACAATTATAATACTTATAACGTAGGTGATGAACTTAACTCACTTAGATGGGATAAAGTAAAAGAAAATAAAGAATACATCGAATTCTTAAAGAAGCTAATCGCTTATAGAAAGAGCCACTCTGTATTCTTATATAATACTCAAACTGAAATTAAAGAAAACACAGAAGTAGATAAACTTAATGATTCAATGATTCTTTATACTTTAAAAGATAGTAATGAAGAAATAGTCATTCTATTTAAGAATGATGAAGAAGCTCATGAATTTAATTTAGAAGGATTTAATTTAGAACTCTCTAATTTAACTCATGAGAATGGCCAAGTAGAAGGAATTGGTGTATCAATTTATAGGAGAAATATAAATGGAAATTAATCTACAAGAAATTTATGATTTATATGGACTCGTTGAGGCTGTGAATGATTCAACTTATGAATCTCGTTCAATCATAATTAAAGACTCTGAATTAAATAACTTAGTACTTAGAATTTCTAAAAAGATGGAAGTAGAAGTAAATAAAATCTATCACTTCCACGGAAAGGGTGAAGTATTTAAAGATAAGAACTATATTGGCGTTCTATCACTAGTTTCTCTTGATGATGATAAAGATATGAGTGAAAATGATAAACGCGCTTTAAAAGACAAATTTTTCGGTGGAATCGTGATTGATGAAGAAGCCTATATCAAAGATATAGAAGACTCTATAGATTCAATTGAAAATAAGATTATTAAAGATATCACACTTGATATATATAATAAGTATAAAGAAAGTTTTATCGTGTCTCCAGCCGCAGTTAAATTCCATCACGCATATAAGGGTGGACTTATGTATCATACACACAGCGTCCTCATGCTTGGGAAAGCTTATATGAAGGTATATCCTCGTATTAATAAAGATTTAGTATTATCAGGAATAATCCTTCATGATATCGCAAAGACTTTAGAAATGAGTGATGGAAAGTTTACTCTTGATGGAAAATTATTTGGACATGTCTCACTAGGTACTGCCTTAGTATTTACAAGCGCAGAGCGCTTAGGATACTCTGATACAGAAGAAGCTAAACTATTAGCTCATGTAATCTTAAGTCATCATAGTGAAGCTGAGTTTGGTTCACCAAGACGTCCTCAAATAATTGAAGCTTTAATTGTTCATTTATGTGATATGAGCGATGCGAAGATTCAACCAGTTATTGAAGGATTATCTAGAACTAAATTAGGTGAGTTTACTGAACCAATCCAAACAAACGAGAAAGAGAAGTTCTATAAACATAAATTATCTAAATAATTAATAAAAACAAATAAAAAAAGAGATATTAGTTTTGAGGCTAATATCTCTTTTAATTATGTTTAATTACTTATTAAGTTCTGCACTATAGTATAGAGCAACAGCTTCAAACTTAGCTTTGAGTGTTGCATCAGTTAATGCGCTAGCAACTGCTTGAGCGATACCACCATAAATGAAGTTATCGTTGATGTAGTAGTTTGCAATTACTGATCTATAGTTAGATACATCGATTGAACCTGGGAATTTTAATGGATATTCACTAACATTGTAGTTGTCTTTAGCTGTTTCAGCTTTGTCAGCAAGTAATGAATATACATATAGGTTGAATGCACTAGCTACTTGAGTTAATGAAGGTTTATCTTCGGTGTTAGCTGCACCTGGATTAATTGTGGCAGCATCACTTTCACTTAATGTGTATTTATAAGATGGAATTCTAGAATTGTCACCCTTAGTTGCAACATATAAGTGAGAACCAGTTGAATCATTCTTCATTTCATTTAAGAAGTAGTATGCTTTAGTGCTATCTGCAACAATACTGCTAAATAAATCTTTTAATGAAGTATTAACTTCATTTGTTTGGTTATAACCATAGTTTTGATAAGTTACAGCAGCAGTAGAAGATGAAGATGTAGAGAGTCTCTTATAAGATAACTTGAAGCCAAGTTGCTTATATTCACCGAATGTAGCATCATTCATACCAGCAGCATTATATTCTTTAACGAAATCGCTAATAACTGTTTCAACGTCTTCTTCCTTAGTATCAGCAGTGAACTTAGAAGTTACGTCGTTATAGAGCTTAGCAAGTTTAGTTTCGATTAATGTAGCTTTAGTTGCATCTACACCATATTTATCTGGATTAGCGATAACATCATTGATATCATCAGCTACATAGTTTTGATCATAGTCTGTATATACTGTGAGTACATAAGGCTTTAAGTTGTAGTAGTTATTATAGTATGTATCAATAACATCTTGAGCTTTAGCAGTAAAGTTAGCATTGAAGTTATAAACACCATTTTCATCAGCACTGATGATGATGTCTTTAACGAGCCATGCAGTAAGATCTGATACAGTGTTATCTAAAACAATTTCAGAGATGTTTGTATAACCATACTTTTGATATAAATACATAGCTTCAGAACCATAAGTTTCTTCTTTATAGTTAGAAGTAATGTCAGATTGTACCTTATCGAAATAGTATAACTTTCTTAAAGATGCATTCTTGTTTAAATCTGTTTCAGTACCATAAGCGATAGAATAACTTGCAGTTTGTTCTACAGCCTTAAAGAGTAATGCGAGTGTAACGAATCTAGCTTGGCTAGTTTCTAAAGCGTATTGATAGAAATCATCAGCTTTAATAGTTACATTCTTAGTCTTAACTAAGATTTCAGCATCACCTAAGCACTTAGAGAAATCTAAAGAGCTATCAACGTTAGATGCATAATCATAAGCGAAGAACTTATCATAGAACTTTAATCCTTCTTCAGTTCTTAATTCATTTAAAGCTAAGTTTTGGTAAGTGCTTTGATAGATTCTATCATTTAAGTACTTAGAAAGAACATCAGTTCTGTTTTCAGCAGTGAATGCAGCTTTTGGATTTTCATCAAGTGCATAGATTAATGAATAAGTAGTACCGAGTGAAGTAGAAGATCTATAAGTTGTATAAGTGTAATCACCCTTGTTCATCTTGAAGATGTATTTAGCAAGAGCAGCAGCGTTTTCTGATAATTCCTTATAGTTTCTTACGAAATTAGCTTGGCTTTCAGCGTTAGCTACAGTGATTTGTGTTTTGTAACCATATACATCATTGTAGATAGCTACGAACTTAGCTAAGATTTCATCAGCAGTTAATACAGCTGTGTTTTCAAGGGTTAATTGACTTTGAGTTACATCAGCGATTGTTGGTATAGTACCAGTGTATTTTCTAAGTTCTGAATTATAGATAACTAAGTCATAATTCTTAAGAGTGTTTCTTAAAGAGTTTTGGTTATCGAAGTCGATAACGATAGCTTTTCTATCAGAAGTGAAAACATAATCGTTGTAGTAAGTTTCAAGTGCTGAGTTAGCTACATAATAATCACTCTTAGGATCATTAGCTTCTCTAACAAGGTAATCTTTAGTAACTTTATCTCTCTTAGCGAGTAAAGAAACATAAGCATTAACTTGTTCTTCAGTAGTGAATCCCATATAAGCCATTTGTTTATTGAATGTATTTAAAGCTTCTGTTCTTTCTTCAGCTTTAATATTGTTTACTTCAGCATCAGTTAATACGCCATAGATCATTTTATTCTTTCTTGCTTTGAATAAATCTTGATCAACTTCAACATCTTTTAAGAGTTTAGAGTCTAATTCTTCAAGAAGAAGTGATAGACCGCCTTCAGTCTTAATAGTGCTAAATAATTCGTTCTTAGTTAATGAATAATTATGTTCATCAACTGTTACTTCGAAAGCGTTAGAAGAGCCTTCGCTTACTTGTGGATAAACGTAATCGGTGTTAGCTGTTTCTTTCTTACAAGCTGTAAGAGAAAGGGCTAATACTAATACTAAAACTAAACTAAATATTTTTTTCATGTTGTCCCTCCTCCTAAGCTAATGCTCCAAAGAGCATTGAATAATAAATATCTCTTAATTCAGTAAATTCTTTTTGATAATCACTAGATTCTTTAGCTAAATAGTTAAGCATGATGTAATTAGAATGATATGAATTAGAGCCATCTAACATTGTACTGATATATGATTCAAAGTATAAACTGAATGCATCATCGAGTTCAGATGGAATAGTTGGATAGTTGAATCCAGCATTCTTTTCTGGGTTATCTGTATCACCAAAGATATTAGTATATACAGTTCTTAAAATATAAATAGCGATTTGAGCATCAGTAACTGCATCATTTTCATTCTTTAGATATTCTGAATAGTTACTATTGTCATCAGTATATTTGAATGTAGGTTTGTTGTAGTTTGAACCAGCTGTTTCGAAGATTAAGTGCAAACCGAATTCAGTAGCTGTTAATTCATCAGCCATAGAATAACCGAGTAAGTCCTTATCAACTCTAACGAGTTTTTCATATACTTTGTTTACGCCTGTTCTGAATCTTTCAACATAGTTAGTTACGTTGAAGTTAGTTACTTCACCAAGTGATTCGTATTCAAGTTGTAAGCCAACTTTCTTATATTCTTTATAGTCACCGTCTTTAAGTGATGATTCATTGTATTCTTTAATGAATGTAGAAAGTGATGAAATGTTAGAAGAAGACCATTCAGAACTATTGTTGATATAGTCATATACTTTATCAAGGAGTCCATTAACTAATGCGCTCCATTGAGTAAGTGTAAGTGGAGTTTGTCCATCAGCTTGTTTTAAGTATTTATGGTTTCCATTTTCATCAAAGTCTTTTAAGAAATCATCATAATCATCTGGTGTTCCATCTTCATTTAAGTCTACATAGAATAATAGATGGAATACATTTGCACTGAAGTAATCATTGTATAAATCTTTGAACTTATCACTACCGAATAAATATTTTTCAGTAGAGCCTTGTACAGTTGGATTAGTAGAGTTTAATGCATAATTTGATAATGCATGGAGATATCCATTCTTGTTTTCGAATAAGTTTCCAACGATTTCATTGTATAAGAATACATTTCTCATTGTTGTTCTTTCGAATAAAAGAACCATATCATCGAAGCTTCTTGCACCATATGCATATAAGAATTCATTTACTGAATCATAGTAATCAATACCATATTGAGCATACATAGTCTTATAGTATTCATATGCATAGTTATAA
>JAILNJ010000118.1 GCA_024691665.1 Gammaproteobacteria bacterium
TATCTATTACACCATCATTCATATTAATGTATCCGAATTCATTCTTATATGCGTTAATGATAGTTTTTACTATAGGTAGTCCAAGACCTGAACCACCATATTTTCTAGTTCTAGCTTTATCAGACTTATAGAATGATTCCCAGATTCTATCTTTATCTTCATCTTTAATAATAGAACCTGTGTTTCTCACATATAATCTAATCTTTTCATTAACTAGTTCTGATGTAATAGATATCTTTCTGTTTTCATCTACATAATGCATCGCATTAGACACATAGTTATTTAATACACTTGATAGCATGTCGTAGTCACCATTAACTGTGATATTATCAACGTTAACCTTGAAATCTATCTTTCTATCTTTAATTTCAAGGTTAAGTGGTGCAACAATAGCTTCAACCATATCTTTTAGTAAGAAATCATCTGATTCAAACTCTAAGAGTCCTGATTCTATTTGAGCGAACTTTAAGAGATCTCTTACAAGTTTATTCATTTTTTTAGCTTCATCAATAATGATATCAGCGTATCCTTCTATATCTTCCTTAGATAATCCCTCAAGCTTAAGAGCCTCACTATATCCACCAATAATAGATATAGGTGTCTTAAGTTCGTGAGAGATATTTGAAATGAAATCTTTTCTCATTTCATTTATTTGAGATTCTAAAGCTAAATCTTTTTCAAGTTTTATATTAGCTTCCTTTAATTCTTTAATATTCTTTTCTAGTTCTTCACTCATCTTATTAATAGATAAGGCAAGTGAACCTATTTCATCATGACTTGAAATATCAATTTTCTTAGTGAAATCAAGATTAGCGATAGCTTTAGTAGTTTCTTCAACGTCTTTAATTGGTTTTACAAACCTATTGGAAATAATATAAATCACAAGGAACGCTATAAGGAAGAATACTACTGTCTCATATAGGATAAATACATTGTAAGCTTTTATATTATTATCTATAGTTTCAATAGATGAATAGATTAAGATATAACCTAATAAATTGTTCGGATTATTGGTTTGAGTAACTTTACCTATTATTGCGACACTCTTGAGGCCAGGTAGTGTTACATTTTCTTTAACCTTTTGATCCTTATAGTTATATATAGTTCCATTCTCATTTATGTATTTTTCGTATTCTTCTTTAGTATCTACTTCATTGTCTTCTACTTTAAAGTGATAATCTTTGATTTCTCTTTGAGAGTATAGAGCCTTCCCAGACGCATCGAAAAAGACGATTTTTGCGCCATTATGGATGGCTAAATCGTTAATATTATCATTTAAGCTTGCGTCCTGAATACCACTTTTTAAAACCTCAGTATGAACTATCTCATAGATAGTTGTGATACTTTGTCTTTTTTGAGCTCTAAAGAATAGTCCTAAAAATAAACTATTAGATAGAAGCATCATTAAAGCAAAAGCTAAAATTACGAGGGAAAAAGTGATTTGAAGTTTCTTACTAATTGGCATTTTCAAATCTTGGGTCTAATTTATAACCGAATCCTCTTACTGTAGTAATGTATTGAGATGCGTCTTTAATCTTATTTCTTAATTGTTTAACATGTGTATCAACAGTTCTTAAATCACCATAATAATCATAGTTCCATACACTATTTAGAATCTGTTGACGTGAAAGAGCGATACCTTTATTTTCAATAAAGTAAATAAGAAGCTCATATTCTTTTGGAGTTAATTGTACTTCTTCACCATTAATTAAGGCTGTACGAGCTAAAGTATCAATTTTAATAATTCCAAATTCTAATACTTTTTCTTCTTTTTCTTTTTGGATTAACTTTTCACATCTAGCAAGTAATACATTTGGACTAAATGGTTTAGTTACATAATCATCTGCGCCTAACTTAAATCCTTTAAGTTGTGATTCTTCTTCAGCCTTAGCTGTAAGCATCACAACTGGCACATTAGATGATTCTTTAATCTTTTCTAAAACTTGCCAGCCTGATAGTTTAGGCATCATAACGTCAAGTATTACAAGATTAATTTTAGGTTTACCGCTTAAGAAGATTTCAAGAGCTTCTTCACCATCTTCAGCTTCAACCACTTTATAGCCTAGTTTCTTTTGAAAAAATTGAGATAATAAGCCTCTTATTCTAGCTTCATCATCCGCAATAAGTACTGTTACTGTCTTCATAAGAATCTCCTTT
>JAILNJ010000123.1 GCA_024691665.1 Gammaproteobacteria bacterium
AGTTGTATCTTTACTAAAAATATGAATTATAGAGTTAACTACACCATCGGTGTAGATATTATCTTTAAATAGAATCATAAATACTAAGCCTAAAGCTAAAGTATTTGTGACATAAGGTAAGAAATAAATTGTTTGGAATACTGACCTAAGTTTAGGGATTGATGCGAGACAGAGCGATATAAGTAACGCAAGACCTGTTGAAATAGGCACAGTGATTATAACCATAATGAATGTATTCTTAATCGCTTGAATGAAATAGTGATCATGAAGAATATAAGTATAGTTATAAACACCTGCTCCAAATGAAGATTCAGAAACGAAGTTATATCCTTCTTCAAAAGAATATACGAAGACATCAATTAAAGGGTAGACTAAAAAGATACCTAAAAAGATAATCGCAGGTAGTATATATAACCATCCTTTAATTCTGTCCCATTTACTCAATATCTTTATCTCCGTATTTGATATTCTTAGCTAAATCTTTAATCTTTTGGATATTCATATATAAAGTATCTTCTGATACATTTCTATGTTTAAGTGATTCTAAGATAGACTCTTTACTATCTTTATCAATAACGATGGTATCGATCAATTCATTGATATCGATATTTTCATTCTTAAGAATTTCTTCAAATGGAATTTCATCCATACCCCATAAAAGGAATAATCCTTTTTGGATGTATAATCTATCAAATTCTCTAGTCGCATCAACAAAGATAGGCATATCTATGCCTTTTGTGTCATTTTTACTTGTTCTTTTATCAACGTATTTAAGTAACCAGTTATATAGATACTTATTATTTCTAATAATATGTGAACTAAGCTTATTCTTTTCTTTTAATATGTTTTCATACTTTGTCTTATTAAAGATAAATACTTTACCATCACAATCAGTGTATTTACCTCTTGGATCGTAACACGCAAAAAATAGTGCAACATCCATTGAATAAGTAAAGTCAAGCATACGTGTTGGAAGAGCGAAATGTTGAGCTATTTCAACACATGTAAGTTCATCAAAGCCAAATGTATTTTTCATTTCATCAACGAATTTAAACATTTGTTTATCAGCGTATTGGATATGATTTTCTCTTAATCCTGATGGGATTAAGACATGCTCAGAGTTAGCTTGTCCTCTAAAGACATACACATCTCCTCTACCATTAAGTTCAGTAATAAAATCCTTATAAGAATTGACTTTCATTTAAAATTCCCTTTTATAATTATATTCTATCATAATTATAAGGAATTAAACTTGTAAGTGTTTTCACAAAATTGTCCTATAAAAGTGATAATAGGTAAAATAAGGAAAAAGTGTTAAAATATTAATAATAAAGCATTATTTAATAATTTTTAAGGAGACAATATGTCAAAGGATTTAAAAGAAAGAATTTGCATTATCGGCGGAGGACCGGCTGGTATCTCTGCAGCTATGTATCTTGAGAAAAAAGGATACAAAAACTACACTATCTTTGAAAAGTTAAACAAGATTGGTGGTAAGAGTTATTCTCCTAAATTAAAAGTCGGTGGAGAAGAAAGATCATTTGAAACTGGCGCAATCATGGGAGCTATTACTTATCATGCTGTTCATGAAGTTGAAGAATTCGCTGGTGTAGGTCATGCTGATGGACCTAATATGAGAAGAATGTATCGTGATTCAAGCGGTAAAGAAATCTTCCCATTTGATCCTAAGAAAAACTTCTCACTAAAGAAATTATTTGGCCTATTAAAACTTAAGAAACAAATGAAGAAACTTGTTCAAATTATGAACGAGAAATATAAAGGCTATGACGTATATGGCCATAGAGGTGTAGCTCAAGGTAAATTTGATGGTTTATCTAAAGAATTACACAACTCACTACAACTTGTATCTGGTGAAAACCCTAACTTAAAAGATTTAGCTTTACCATTTGATCAATTTTGTAAATTAAATGGTGTTGAAGAAGTTCAAAGAATCTGGATTGGTCCTTATACTTCTTTCGGTTATGGATACTTCGATGAAATTCCAGCTTCTTATGTAATGAAATACTTAGATACTACTACTGCTATCGAATTCGTTAATATGAGACTCTGGACTTGGAAAGACGGAACTCAATCTATCTATGAAGCTGCTAATAAAAAACTTAAGAATCCTGCATTACTAAATACTGAAGTTGTTAAAGTAGAACGTAAAGAAGGCGAAAAGATTAAAGTTACAGTTAAAGATAAAGACGGTGAAAGAGTTGAAGAATTTGACAAATTAATCGTTACTACTCCTCTTGACTGGTTCGCTAAACTTGCTGATGCAAGTGAAAAGGAAAAAGAATTATTCTCTAAGATTAGACATGAAGAATATGTAGACTTCATTGCTACATTTGATGAAAACCAAGGACCTACTATTTCTGGTTATATCTTTGATAATATGACAGTTGAAAGATTAGGTCACGCTATGGTTTACTATCATAGATGGGAAGATCTTGGCGCTAACTGTCCTTGTGTAGTATACGCATTAAGAAACCACTTAGGTTCAGAAGATATTCCATATGATAAGACAATCGAAATGATGATGGAAGATATGGCACTCTGTGGATTCCCTGTAAAAGAAAGACTCTACGAACAAGAAACTTACTATTGTCCTCATATCACTTCTGAAGATTTCAAAGCTGGATGGTACGATGAACTCGAAAAGATTCAAGGTGAACACAATACATATTTCGGTGGCGAAATTATGTCATTTGGTGACATGGAAGATACTTGTGCATCATCTAAGGATTTAGTAGAAAGATTCTTCTAAAATTTAAACAAAATAAAAAGATGAGAATTGCGAAATTCTCATCTTTTTTATTAATCATCTAATACTACTTGTCCTAATATATTTACCTTATAAGATGTAGATGCGAATGGTGGAATTGGGAACTGATATCTAAGTCCATTAGTAATATAGTAGTCATATGGAGTATGACCACCATCAGCGTGTACATCATTAAAGTCTGCTTCATTCTTCATAAAGTAACCATAATAAATTCCGCCTTGTTCTTTATAAGTTACTGGTTGATCATCCCAAGTAGCATCAAGTCCATACCACTTGCCATTATACTTAACCATATTCCAAGCATGGCCTGCGCCATGAACTACTATTGCATCAACATCGTACATTCTTGCGAAATATAAAAATGTTTTAGAATATGCTTCACATACTGCAGAGCCAGTTCCTTCATTTCCTCCTGCTGATACACCAATTATACAATGGGCTTCAGCATCATCTAGTGGTGTTGTACCATCTTCTTCATAACCGTAATTAATTCTCTTAATTATAAAATCATGAATATTCTTAATTAAAGTTAATTTATCACTTGTATGGCTATACTCAGCTATGAAATCTTCACACATTATTTTAACTGTATTTTGACATGTTTCTCTATACGAACTTGATTTAAATGCTTTATCAATTTGCATTACAAATGTATTCTCTGAACCAGCAGTTAAAGCTACATAACCACTCTTTAAATAGAAGAATTCAGGACAGTCAAATAAGAATGTATGATATACTGCTGCAGCTTCTTCTATTGAAAGACCCATTTGAGTTATATTCTTTCTCGCTATTTCATATCCATCATATGAAGGTTCTACACCTTCAAAGTCTGTGTAATCTAATCTAAATGCTGAAGCTTCACTATAAAGCCATTCATAGAAAGCAAGATAAGCTTCACTATTAGATAATATGCTTAATGATTTATATCCATACGCAGCTTTATAATTAGTTTGTAATAATGAACGATAAGAATCATGGCATCTATCACATGTGTAAACTGCATATGAATGACTCACGTAATTATCATCATCAGGTACAATTCTATGACTAAATGAATAGTTATGACCTAATGCCGGAAGAATTTGGTTATTTACTTCAGCACCACATTTTGTACATTCAGAATGCGCTGTATATCCATCTTCTGTACAAGTTGGTTCTTGACCAATAATCGAATCCCATATATGACCAGTTGCTGGTATTATATTTGTATCAAGTACTTCGCCACAAATAGTACAATATGTTTGACCATATCCACTTTCAGTACAACTTGGATCTTTTACAACTTTATAAGCTGTAGTGTGTACATGTGCGGTAGTGGTTGTTGCTTCTATAACACTAGAACTTGTACTTGTTTTACTAGAAGTTGCTTTTGTGCCTGTCTTCCACTCAGTAGTAGTAAAGAACTCATTTAAGTTACATGCGGATAATGTTAGTAAGAATAGAATTAATGTAAATATAAAAAATCGTTTCTTCATTCTACCTCCTAATATAGGGTTTCTTTGTATACTCCCTTGCTCTTTAATTCTTTAATTTTTTGTTCAACTTCTTCTTTATCTTCTTTATAAGTTACTCCAAACCATTTACTATCAGTTGTTCTAACTTCGCATACTGCTTTATTTTCTTTCACAACTTTAGCTACCACATCTGGGAGTAAATATTCTTTTGAAGATAAATCTTCAGTATCTAAGAATACCTTATATTCTTCAACTAAGTAATTCATGAAGTCTTTAGTAAATCCAAACATATTCATAGATACTAAAGTATCTTCATCAATTTCTCTAATGTTATCCTTATCATCAAGTGGTGATGCATAGATCTTTCCGTTTTCTTTATAGATAATAGATTCAGTTAGGTTCTTAAGTAAGTTATTCTCATAGTTAATGATTCCTCTTTTAACTGAACCATTTGAACTTAATGTGTTTTTAGCTTTATATGCAATGTTGAAATACTTATTCTTTGAATTAGATTCAATACTATTTAAAGCATTAAATGCCTCAACATATGAGTCTCTACCATAGAAGTCATCACTATTAATAATTAAGAATTTATCAGATACGATATCCTTAACTGATAGTAAAGCTTGAGCTGTACCCATAGGTTTTGTTCTATCTTTTGGAATAAGTGGGGAATCAAATTCTTGGTATGCATATTCTACATTTATAAACTTTTTAACTCTTGATCCAATTGTTGAATCAAAGATTTCTTTATTATCTTTATTAATAATAAATATAACTCTATCAAATCCTGCATAAGCCGCATCTACTATTGAATAATCAATAATAAAGTTATTGTATTCATCAACTGGTGTAACTTGTTTTAAGCCACCAAATCTAGAACCTAAGCCTGCAGCTAATATTACTAAATCCATAAAAACTCCTTAATACTAAAAAAATTTTAATTTTTGTGTTTGACAAATATCAAAACACATTATATAATTTTAGAGCGTGTGTAAATGCACCTTTAGCTCAGTTGGTAGAGCAATTGACTCTTAATCAATGGGTCCACGGTTCGAGTCCGTGAAGGTGTACCACCTAAATTATTAAGACCTAGAATAGGTCTTTTTTCTTTATAATTTATTATATACTTTTAATCTTATAATTTAAATTATAAGTTTATCTATAATTAAAATATTGCATCATATTGTGAAAATGGTGTTAAAATATGACGATAATCTAAGTATAATATACGGTTATCAACTCAATATTTGAAAAATTATATAATAAAAGTGTTATTATTATATAAAAAGGTTAAAAAATGAAAAAAGTATTATCTCCTGTTAGATTCTTATCAATTGGATATATATTTACCATTATGGTGGGAACAATACTATTATTATTCCCAGATGCCTCAAGAAATGGATATACATCTTTCCTAGATGCTCTTTTTACTGCAACTAGTGCGACATGTGTAACAGGTTTAGTTCCATTTGATACCTTTGAACATTGGACATTGTTCGGTCAAATAGTAATACTTGTCCTTATCCAAATTGGTGGTTTAGGATTTATGACAATCATTACCTTATTCTTTATGCT
>JAILNJ010000140.1 GCA_024691665.1 Gammaproteobacteria bacterium
GAAAAGAGTGATGAATTATTCGCTCCACTTTTAAGTGACTATTTAGATTTATGTATTAAGACTAATAAGATTCCAGTAGTAGAACTTAAAGAAACATTAAGAGAAGAGGATCTTTATACTATTAGAGATATGATTATTGAAAAGGGACTAGAAGAAAAAGTAGTATTTATTTCATTCTTCCCAGGATACCTTGTGAAGTTAAGACAACATTTTAAGAAATGTGAAATGCAATTCTTAACTCAAGTTTATAGTGAAGCTATTTTAGATATGTGTGTATTATTCAATCTTGGTATTGATGCATTATACACTATCATGACAGAAGACATTATTAAGGCTTACCATAAGAATAATCTTAAGGTTAACGTTTATACAGTTAATGACCTTGATGTCGCAGAAAAATTAATATCATGGGGAATAGATTATATTACATCTAACGTGATTGAATAATGGATAAGTTTATATTTTCTGCGCTTCTTTATGAAGTATATCGTGAGATTTTATATATCACATATAACTATGATAAAGAAAAGCTTACTCAAAAGGACGTAAAGAAAATAACTGACAAAGACCTTGAAGAAATGAAGAAGTCCAAGGTCCTTTCTGCGTTTTATAATAAGTTACTTTCTTTTAAAGGTGAGACTATAGCTTATCTTGATGATGACTTCTTAAATATTCTTGAAACTAAAGATTATACTATTGAAAACTTTAGTTTAATGATTAGATATCTAGATGAATTCGCTGACTACTATTTAGATCACATTCATAAACTAATCGATAAGATTGGTGATGTACTAGACGTTAAAACACGTGCTGATGGATTTAAAGGAGAGTATCCTTTATACATTAAGATTAATGAAGATTCATGCGAACTTAAACGTGCCGTACTTAATACAAACGCTAAAGATTACCTTGATAAGGCAACTAAGAAGTTTGGATTTAAAGTCACATTCATTACTTATAATGTTCCACTAAAAGACTACTCATTTAATGGAGTAGACTTAAGAGAAAAGACTAAGAAAGAAATAACTCAACTACTTGATTCAAGTATGAATGTTAATCTTAAATATACTGATTATTTTGAGACTCAACTTCTTGAATATAAGGAAGATGTTACTCAATACTCTGATGGTGAGTTATCGCTATTTTTAGATAAATTATCTAAGGGAGAATCAACTAAGGTTGCACTTAAAGGAGCGTTTAAGAGCGCACTTATTAGTTTCTTATTCTTCCTTGTGATTGTGGCTCTGATTTTAATTTATCGATATGTAATTAAGAAATAGGAGAATATATATGACTGAACTTGAAAGATGGGAAAAAGAAGCTCAAAAGAATAAGGAACTTAAGAAACAATTAAGTCTTATTAATAAGACTGAACTTGAAGAAGCATTCAGCGGTAATTTAAGCTTTGGTACTGGTGGTATGAGAGGAATCATGGGACTTGGTCCTAATAGATTCAACATCTATACTATGAGAAAAGCTAACTATGGCTATGGTAAGTACTTACTTAAAAGATATAAGAGCGAAGTTTATAGAGGCGTAGTTATCTCACACGATAATAGAGAAAACTCTAGAAATTATGCATTTGAATCAGCTAAGGTACTTGGCGCATTAGGTATTAAGTGCTTTATGTTTGATGATTTAAGATCTACTCCTGAACTTTCATTCAGTGTTAGATATTTAAATGCGATTGGCGGAATAATGATCACCGCATCTCATAACCCTCCAAAATATAATGGTTATAAGATTTATGATGAAGATGGTTGCCAACTTACTCCTCAATACGCTGATGAAGTAATAAAAGAAGTAAACGCAGTAGAAGATATCTTCTCTATTCCAACTAAAGAAATTGATTCACTTAAAGATTTAGGTATGTTTAAGATGCTTGATCATGAAATTGATGATGAATTCATTTCTAAAGCTAAATCTATCCAATTATTCCCAGACCTTGAAAAGAAGGTTAAGTTAGTTTATACACCACTTCACGGATGTGGAGCTGAACCAGCTGAAAGAATCTTAACTGAATGTGGTTATGATGCATCATTCGTTAAAGAACAATTCGTTCATGACCCAGCATTTAAGACAGTTAAGTCTCCAAACCCAGAAGAAACAAAAGCTTTTGAAATGGCTGAAGCATTAGGCAAGAAAGTTAAAGCCGATATCTTAATCGCTACTGACCCAGATGCTGATAGAGTAGGACTTGCTGTATGGGATTCTAAGAAATATGTATACTTAACTGGTAATCAAACAGGTGCATTACTTCTTTACTTTAGATTATCTCAAGAAAAGAAGATGAAGATTCTTCCAAAGAAAGGAAGAGTATTTGATACTATTGTTACATCATCACTTGGTTCCGATATCGCAAGATCATTCGGCTTTAAAGTAACTTCAACTTTAACTGGCTTTAAGTTCATTGGTGAACAAGCTAAGCTCCTTGAAGGTACAAAAGAAGAATTCATCTTTGGATATGAAGAATCATATGGATATATTATTAAGGATTATGTAAGAGACAAGGATTCTATCCAATCACTCCTTGCTATTGCTGAAATGGCTAACTATTATTTAGTTAAGGAAAACAGAAACTTGATTGATGTATTAAATGAAGTATATGAAAAGTATGGTTACTATCTAAATAGAACTAAGAGTTACTTCTTTGAAGGTATTAAAGGTCCTGAAACTATGAGTAAGATTATGGACTTCTACAGAAGAGAAGACATTAATGACTTTGCAGGATACAGAGTGCTTGTAAAAGAAGACTATGAAAATAAAACTAGACTTCAATATTCAACTAAGGTTAAGAGCGGTTTAAGCTTACCTAAGAGTAACGTTATTAAATATTACTTAAATGGTGTAGGATGGATTGTCTTAAGACCATCTGGAACTGAACCTAAACTAAAAGTATATATCGAATCTAAAGCTAAGAATATGGAAGAAGCTGATAGAATCATTACTGAAATATTTGAAGTAATTGACGCAAAGATTGGAGAATATAAATAGTGAATATCATTCTAGCTTTAAATGTTTGGAGCATAGTTATTGTTGTAGTGGTTGTTGCTATATTTTTAGGCGTATCTATACTTAACTTCAAAACTAAGAAACCAGAAAGTTATAATGATGAAGAATGTGAGGCATGTGATTTTAAAAACACATGCCCTATCATTATAAAAGAGACTAAAGATGAAGAAACAAATAAATAACTCATGGGCACCTATTCTAGAAAATGAATTTAATAAAGAATACTTTAAAGAACTTGAAAGATTCATAGACTATGAATATCAGAATCATAAAGTCTATCCAGATGAATCTTTAATCTTTAATGCTTTTTCTTTATGCCCAATTAATAATATTAAAGTAGTTATTATTGGTCAAGACCCTTACCATAATGAGGGTGAAGCCATGGGTCTTGCGTTCAGTGTAAATAAAGGAATAAAGATGCCTCCATCGCTTAAGAATATCTATAAAGAATTAAATAGTGACATAGGCGTAGAAATTCCAAAAACTGGGGATTTAACACCTCTTACGAAAGAAGGAGTATTCTTAATAAATACTATTTTAACTGTG
>JAILNJ010000157.1 GCA_024691665.1 Gammaproteobacteria bacterium
AACTATCCTTAATGGTAATTCTGATAAATACATAGTACTTATGGATGATTCTGAATACTCTATGGAAGAAGTAGGCGGAGTATATGTCGCAACACTTAAACTAAATTCAACTAAAACAGTAGTCGTTAAAGACTCTAATAATGTTGGATATGAAGTTGATACAAAAAGTGCGACAGTAGAAGGCGATTATGAAGTAATCATTAATCCAACTTCTAATACCACGTCTATTAATAAAGTAACTAATTATTATATCTATATTAATAATAGTACTGCTCCTAAGATGCTAAAGGCATCAGGTGAAAACTTTGAAATAGTAGTTGAACTTGAAGCTGGAGATAGATTCTTAATTAAAGATGACCTTCATAATATCATTAATGATTTTACTGAAGATTCAGCTAATAAAGGACAAGCATTCGCTAAAGGAACATACACTATCACTTTAAATAAGAATGATAAAGCAATTAAAGTAGTTAGCGGTGGAACTATTAGTGATGACTCACTTAAAGATGGCAAATGGCCTGTAACACTTGATCTTAACTATCAAGGCGCAGAAGATGCAAGCATAGTATATGTTGAACACAACAAAGTAATGAATACTCCTGCAACACCTTTAAGAGATGGCTATACATTTGATGGATGGTATGAAGATTCATATTGTTTAGTTAAAGCAGAGTTTGGAGCTAAGATAAGTTACTTTAAGGTTACAGCTCCAACTACTATCTTTGCTAAATGGTCTAAAGTATCAGGTGGAGGAGATACTCCGGGACCTGGACCAGACCAACCTGGACCTGGACCTGATCAACCTGGACCTGGACCAGACCAACCTGGCACAACATGTGATTACCATGTAGATGCTGATGGTGATGGACTTTGCGATAAGTGTGGCGAAGCTATGCCAGTTAGCCATGATACATATGATTATCTATATTTAGATGTAACTAGATTCCCTTGGTTTAAGAATGATGGCGCAGTAATTAACTGTCATATTAGATACACTGATGGATCTAATAATGGATGGCCAGGAGATGTAATGACTTTAGAAGAATCAGGTGAATACACAGGACTCTATAAAGTTAGATATTATAGTTCAAGAACTATTAAAGGTATTACATTCACAAGAAATAGCCCTGATGTTAACCCTAATGAAGGAGTTAAGACAGAATGGGATAGAATTGATTTAGGTGAAATTACATTTAATCAAGCTAAACCAATTTATAAAGTAAAAACTTATAACCACGTCGATGATAAGATTAAATTCACTGGTAAATGGATTTCACTAGGTGAAACTGATGAAGATGATGTAGTTGAAGGAAGAGCTAAACTCTACCTAGACTTTAGAGAAGTAAGTTGGTTCATGGATTCATCTCCAACACTTATGTGCTACATCTGGTATACAGATGGAACTGATAATGGTGGATATCCTGGTAAGATAATGAAGTTTACTTCATCAGCTACCACAATTCAATATAGTGCATATGTTAACTATGATGAAACTAAAACTATCGCTGGAGTTATCTTCACAAGAAATAACTCGGTTGGTGATTTAACTGGTGAAGGCGATGATATGTGGAATAAGATTGAAATTAAGGGTGAAGACTTAGTATTCAGTAATGATAAACCAGCTTATAGACTTAAATCTTTAAATGGATTTGCCTATGAAGGTTTGTGGGAAACTGAGGCAGCCGCTCTTGATACTACACTCGTTGGACCTGATCAACCAGATGAAAACGAAGAAGTAGATAGTACAGAAAACAAAGACTTATTCTTAAATATCACTAACATTCCTTGGTTTAGCGCAGATAATGCAGTTGTATCATGCAAGATTAAATACACTGATAAGACAGTAAATAGCTTAACTGGAAAAGTTAGTACACTTGATGGATCACTATATAAGTGGAGCTACAACAAAGATAAGACAATTGAAGCTATCGCAGTATATAGAAAATCACCTCTCGGTGAAACTTGGAATATTTTAAATATCCACGCTCCACAAGAAGGTAAAGATGTATACACTGTTTATAGCGTTTCAGATAGTACTCATACAGGACTCTGGCAAACAAACGCAACTCAAGGTGATACTGAGGTAACTCTTTATTACTATAATGAAAAAGACTGGAGCGGAAACTTATATGCATATGCGTATAATAGTGATTCTGGATTATCTAATGCTCAATGGCCTGGAGTTAAGATGACTCAAGTTGAAGGTCATGATAAATGGTATAGCATTAAAGTTAATACTAAATTTACATTTATCATCTTCAACATCAATGAAGAACAAACTCCAAACATTGCAATAGATTTAGAAAACAATTATTATTACCACAATAAGTGGATTAATACATTTAAAGAACCAAGCATAGAAGACAACGTAACAATTTATTATTTCAATGAATTTAGTTGGCCTAAAGTTTGTGTTCACTACTGGGGTGGAACCTCATCAACAGGTTGGCCAGGCAAAGAAATGACTGCCGTAGAGGGCCACATTAATTGGTACAGTCTATCTATTCCTAAAGATTCCACAGGACTCTTATTCACTAATGGTAGTCAATCAGATAATAGAAAGACTAAAGATTTAACTTTAGATAATACTAATTATTACTACTATGGTGGTGAATGGATAAATGAATTTAGAGAACCTGAAGCTTGGGATGGTACTCTTACAGTAGATATTACATATGAATATTTCGGTTCTTCAGATAGTGCTTATTTATACGTATGGTATAAAGATGGAACTGATAATACTTGGCCAGGTGAAAAGATGACTAAGGTCAATGGAACAATTAAGACATTTACTGGTCTTGTAAGCACTAATAAAGTAATCGCTGGTGTAATAGTGATTAGAGGTGATGGAAATGATAAATACTGGAATAAGACAGATGATATTACCGAAATCTCAATCATTACACACAAAGTAGTGGTTACTAATATGATTCAATACTAGGAGGTAATTATGAGAAGATTAATTACTAAAATACTAATGTTAATAGTTTTAGCTTTATTAGTTGTTCCTCTAGCAGCATGCGAAAGAGAAACAATTTATGTAGCTGATAAGAGATCTAATACTCAAGGTGGTGGAGGAAGAACTCAATCTAAGACTAACCAAACTACAGAAGAAGTTACTGGTGGTGATGGCACTACTTATAACTTAACTATATGGTGTGCAGAAGAAGACGAGGCTATGATTAGAGAAATGCTTAATGATTATGAAGGCGTATATTCTTCTAACCACTATAACTGGAAAGTTGAAACACAAGGTGAAGACGTTGTTTCATCAACAGTTATTAGAGATGTATCAGCAGCCGCAGATGTATTCTCATTTGCGAATGACCAATTAGGTACATTACTTAATAATGATGCCTTAACTCAAATACCTTCTAAGTATAATGCTCAAATTGAAGCACAAATCGATGTCGCAAGACTTGCTGCTTCATATGAAAGTAAGTATTATGCGATTCCATATTCTTATGAGAATTGCTTCTTATACTACAATAAATCATTAATTACTAACGTATCTAGCCTAGAAGGAATATTAAATGCATCACTTTCAGGTGTTGAATATAATCTAGGTATAGATATGAGTGATAGCTACTATACAACAATGTTCTTATATACTGCAGGAGTTACTATCTTTGGTGAACAGGGAACTGATCCTAATGATGTTAACTTAAATAATGCTAATGCATATAAAGCATGCAAGTATATTCAATCATTATCAAGTAAAACAAAACTTGGATCAATTGCTAAAGCTGACCAATATGGAGCTCTTCAAAATGGCAAGGTTGCCGCAATGATTTCAGGTCCTCACATGATTTCTCAATTTAAGCAAGCATTAGGCAATAACTTCGCAGTTGCTATGCTTCCTACAATCAGATTTGAAGGTGAATCAAAAGATACTCAACTTGTAAGTTTCTCAGGTGTAAAACTATATGGTGTTTCTAAAAAGTCTACTGATGTTAGAAGCGATAAAGCAACAGAAGAAGCATTAAGAGTTGCTGCATATCTTGCTAATCAAAAGAATCAACAAAGAAGACTTGAGGATAGAGAGTTCTGCCCTACTGATGCTACACTCTTTGAAGATGCATTAAGCAGTGGTATTAAGACAGTTGAAACAGTAGTTGCACAAAGTGAATATTCAAAGCTAAAACCTGGCATTATTCAAATGAGTAGTTACTGGGATAATATGAAAGGATTCTTGCTTGGTGTATATAAGCTCACATATGGTGAAGCTGATTGGGCAAATGAATTAAAGAAAATAGAGAATAAACTAAAATCTTAAGGAGAGCCTATGGTTAAGTTTTTTAAAACCACATTTAAGAAAATAGGTGAATGGTTTAAAAGATTAGGCTTATCTATTGCTAAATTCTTTAAGGAATTACCTAAAAACATTAAGAACTTATTCTTTAAAATTATTCACAAAATTAGAGATAAATTTCTCTATTATCTACATATTTTTAAAGAAGGCGATCTAGGTGTTAAGTTATCATTTATCTTTATGGGTGCAGGCCAATTTGCAAGAAAGCAAATAGCTAAAGGTATTGCATATCTACCTATACCATTAAATATCATATAGAAGATAAATAATAGTTGTATAGATAGATATGC
>JAILNJ010000100.1 GCA_024691665.1 Gammaproteobacteria bacterium
TTACCTGATTCATTATGTTTAAGTTCGCCTTCGCCACTATATTTATTAATTAATAATCGTGAAGATATTTCTTTAATAATTCTATCAGGGTTTTCTAGTTTAATTAATTCTTTAGCTTCTTCTTTTGTGAATGATTTAATAACTCTTTCATAGTTATTTAAGATTTCATATTTATTCAAAAAGTGAAGCTAAAGAATTAATTAAATTAGAAAACCCTGATAGAATTATTAAAGAAATATCTTCACGATTATTAATTAATAAATATAGTGGCGAAGGCGAACTTAAACATAATGAATCAGGTAAACCTTATAAGAATAATGGAGTATTCTTTAATATATCTAATTCAGAAGAAGTATCTGTGATTGCGATATCTGATAGAGAGATTGGAGTAGATATTGAAAAAATCAGAACTATGAAGAATAAAGTAATCAAGTACGCTTTATCTGAAAAAGAATTTGAGAGTATGGAAACTATTGATGATTTCTTTAAGATGTGGACTATTAAAGAAAGTGTAGGTAAATGTTTAGGCATTGGCTTAACTAAAGGGATTAAAAAGATTCCAACTGAACCTACCAAACACTTTATGGGTAAAGACTTAACTTCTTTATATACCACTATTGAAGGATACGCTCTCGCATTAACTTATGTAGGCTTTGATGAAGTAGAAGTAAAAGTATTTAATGAAACTGTAAACACACTCTTGAGTTAGGAGGTTAATATGAAAGAACTAGGAAATAAACCGTTATGTCTTCCTCAACCAGTCTTCATGATTGGTACATACGATAAGGATAATAATCCTAATCTTATGAACGCTGCGTGGGGTGGCATATCTTATGATGATGAGATCACAATTTGTCTTGCGAATGACCATAAGACAACCGATAACCTTAAGTTAAAAGGAGCCTTAACTATCTCAATGGGCACAAAGAAATACTTAAAAGAATGTGATTACTTTGGTTTAGTATCTGGAACTAAAGAGGATAAAGTGAAAAAGGCCAATTTTCACGCTATTAAGGCTCCACATGTAGATGCACCAATGTTTACTGAATTACCTCTTGTAATAGAGGGCGAAGTAATATCTTATGATGATAAATCATGTAGACTTGTAGTTAAAATTATTAATGTTCTTGCTGATGAATCAATCTTAGATGAAAATGGAAAAGTTGATCCAATGAAACTTGAACCAATCGCATATGATCCATTCAATCATAAATATTTAGTAGTAAAAGAAATTGTAGGAAGCGCCTTTAAAGATGGTGTAGAACTACTTAAGAAGTAGGAGGTATAAAATGGAAGAATATGATTTCGAAAGAGGTACCATTAATAACGATGGTACAACAACATATAGAGGAAAAGAAACTAAAGAAAGAAGTACTATCTTTAGTGGAACTAATTCAGGACTAGGTAAAGTATTTTTATTAATGTTTTTAGGACTTGGCATTACTGCAGCAATCGCTGTAGTACTCCCAATGCTTCTTCTAAGAGTTGAAATTAGCGATCCTGAATTCGCAGTTAGTCTTTATTTAGGTTTAATTATTTTTAGTGCAATTGCTTTAGTTATTCTTACAATAGTGGCTCATGTAGTATGCTTTAAAAAAGAAGTAGGTGGCACTACAGTATTCTTAATCTATAGTGCGTTCATGGGAATCTTAATGTCATCAATTGTACTCATGTATAATGTTCAAATTGTTGGCTATGCATTCTTATGTGCTGCTGGTTCATTTGGCGTTATGGCACTTTATGGTGCTGTATCAAAAGGTTCAGTAAAAGTTATGGGATATATTGGTTTTGGCCTACTTGGCGCTGTACTCTCATTAACTATCGCATACTTCATCTTAAGTTTACTTGGAATTCATTATGAAGCTTTATATTGGTTCATTTCATTCCTTGGAATTGTTATGATGCTTGCCTTTACTGCATTTGATGTTCACCAAGCTAAAAGACTTGCTGAATCAGGTAACTTAAATAATAACCTAGCTGCCTATTTCGCACTTCAACTCTATACTGATTTTATCTATTTATTTATAAGAATTCTTTATTTCTTATCTAGATTTGCAAAGAAAGATTAATTATAAGATTCCGCCATTTAGTTGACGGAATCTTTTTATAATTTATAATATTATAAAAGGAATTAAAGATATGAACACAGATATTGATATTACTGGAGTAGTATTAAAGACAAAAAGATTAATACTTAGAGAATGGAGACAGTCAGATTTAGCTGACCTTTTTGAATACGCAAAAGTAGAAGGTGTTGGCGAGATGGCTGGATGGCCTCATCATGAATCTATTGAAGTGTCTCGAGAAATACTAAATAGATTTATTGCGCATAAGAGAACTTTTGCTATTGAATATAATGGTAAGGTGATTGGTTCTTTAGGTATTGAAACATATGATGAAGAAGTTCTTCCTGAGTTTAATAGTAAGATGGGTAGAGAAATTGGATATGTTTTATCAAAAGATTACTGGGGACAAGGTTTAATGCCTGAGGCCGTAAAAAGAGTGATTGATTATTGTTTTGATGAACTACATTTAGATTTCTTAACTTGTTGTCACTATGACTTTAACAATCAATCAAGACGTGTTCAAGAAAAGTGCGGATTTAAACACTATAAACATTTACTTGATCATAATCCACCAAAATGGATATCTTTAATTCTTAGATAATGATATATAATAAGAGAGTAATATATAAAAGGAGATTTATAATGAAGAAATTTTTAAGTGTAATTGCAGTAGCATTAGCACTCGTTATGCTTGGTGGTTGTTCTCAAAAAGTTAAGTTCAATGCTGGACTTAAATTTACTAAAGAATTAACTAATAACGAAAAACAATTAGTTATTGCAAAAGTAGTTAATCAATTTGAAAAAGTAAGTGAATTAACTTCAAATATTTATACAAAGTCTTACAATGAAATTCAACAAACTGAAGCTGAAGCTTCAAGTAAGACAATTGCTTATTCTAATAGATTAATTCACACTGAAACTACTACTAAAACTACTACTAAATCAAGCGAAATTACAGTAACTCAAACAGTTAAAAGTCAAAAAGATGTTTATGATTATAGAGTAAAGAAAATGGTTCTTGCTTTTGAATCAATTGATAATGGCGAAGTAGAATTCAGTTATGATGAATATCAAGATTCTGATGAAATGGATAGAACATTCTATTCAGCATATATGACTGGAACTTCTGCTCAAACTCTTGCTAACTTAAACTGCTATGAATCTGGTTCAGGATATGTGTTTGTATCTCAAAGCGTTAATAAAGCTGCATCTTATCCAGAAGTAGGAATTGATGCTCAATTAGTAGTTACAACAAGAAGACAAACTATTATTAAGGTTGATAAGAACTATAGAGTAACAGAATATACTTCTATGTCTGAAACTTTAAGAAATAGAGATCAAGAAACTAACGCTTGGTATAAGAAAGAAACTCAAACAGCTTATACTTCACTAACAGCATCTTTAAAATATAGTGAAAAGAAGAAAGAAAATACTAAGTTAGCTGAAAACGTTATAGACATTTTATCTGGCACAGTAGTTACTGGTGTTAACTTCGATGTTCAAGATGAATATGGAAATAGTGTAAGACTTAACACTCAAGTTAAACACAATGGAATCAACACAATCCGTGTTATAAGCACATTCTCTCCAACTGGTTATACTGAAGGAGAAGAATATAAGTTTAAAGCTTTACTTGGTTATCGCTATAAGAAAGATTTCGAAGATAAAGTAAAAGAAGCATCTGTGCTTCCAGTTGAAAATGACGAAGCTGAATATGATAGCTTATTCCCAATTACATACAGACAAGGAATGACTATAGTATTTGAATTCGTTATTACAGTAAACGGAAATAACGTATCAACATCTTACGTTTATTACATTACTTATTAGTAAAAAAAGCATACAAAAAGGGGCCTTATCGGTCCCTATTTTTTTATTCATGTGCGGGTAACAGGACTTGAACCTGCACACCTCTCAGTACAAGATCCTAAATCTTGCGCGTCTACCAGTTCCGCCATACCCGCGACTGGCAGGGCCAGGTGGATTCGAACCACCGATGACGGAGTCAAAGTCCGTTGCCTTACCGCTTGGCTATGGTCCTATTAATTTTGCGCTTATTAATGTTACCACAAATATTTATTTAATGCAATAATCAAATATCGATAATTTTATATTTTATGGTAAAATCATTAATGTATGTAAATAATTAATGATGTAGGTGATTAAAATGACTGATTTAGAAAGACTTGCGGAACTTATTTTCCCAAATATCAATGAAACTATTGAGGACTTAGAAAAAAGATATCCTGAAAGAAATTTACCAGAAGGTGCAATCGTAGATAGATTTGCTCCATCTCCAACTGGATTCTTACATTCAGGTTCACTTTTCACAGCTATGATTCAATGGCATTTAGCACTCAAGAGCAAAGGTGTATTCATGCTAAGACTTGAAGATACTGATACTAAAAGAGAAGTTGAAGGAAGTGGTGAAAGACTACTTAAAGAACTTGCTAAATTTGATATAGTTCCAACTGAAGGATATTTTGGTGATCATGAAGAAGGCGCATATGGTCCATATGTACAATCAAAGAGATCATCTATCTATAATACAGTTATCAAAGAAATGATCAAAAGAGGAGATGCTTATCCAGCATTCGAATCTGAAGAAGAATTAAATGAACTTAGAAAGTATCAAGAAGAACATAAATTAAATCCTGGATACTATGGTGAATTCGCTAAGAGTTCATTCTTAACTCCAGCTCAAGCAATCGCTAAGATTGAAGCTGGTGAGCCTTATATTATTCGTTTTAGATCAAAAGGTTCAAACAAGAACAAGATTCACTTCCATGATTTAATTAAGGGTGATGTAGAAGTTACAGAAAATGAACAACACATTGTAATCCTAAAGAGTGATGGTCTTCCAACTTATCACTTTGCTCACCTTTGTGATGATCACTTCATGAGAACCACTCATGTATTAAGAGGAGAAGAATGGTTATCATCTCTTCCAATTCATATTGAACTCTTTACTCGTTTAGGTTTCAAACTTCCTAACTACGGACATCTTCCAGTAATTATGAAGAATGACGAAGGTAAGAGAAGAAAACTCTCTAAGAGACTTGATAAAGAAGCCGCAGTATCATTCTTCCTTGAATCAGGTTATCCTAAGAGCGCAATCTTAGAATACTTATTCACTCTCGCTAACTCTAACTTTGAAGAGTGGAGACTTGAAAATATGGATGCTGATATTAGAGATTTCACATTCACATTTGAAAAGTTCAATAAAGATGGTGCTTTATTCGATATGGATAAGATTAATGATATCTCTAAAGAAAGATTATGTAGACTTACTAAGAGTGAATTCACTGATATGGCACTTGCATTCGCTAAAGAATACGATTCTAATTTATTAGAACTCATCAATAGAGATAGACCATATTTTGAATCAATCATTAATATTGAAAGAGAAAAAGAAAATCCTCGTAAAGACTACACTAAGTTTAGTGATGTATATGAATTCGTTAAATTCTTCTATAACGATAAATATGATGAACTCTTTAACCAAGGTTTTGAATATAATGAATCAAAGACTAAAGATGATATTAAGAAAGTATTAGCTAAACACTTAGAAACTTTAGATCTTTCACTTGATGAACAAGAATGGTTCAATTCTATGAAAGAAGCAATGCATTCAATTGGTTATGCCGTAAATAAGAAAGAATTAAGAGATAACCCAGATGAATTTATTGGAACTATCGGTGATGCATCTGAAATCATCAGAATTACTCTTTGTGGTAGAAAATCTTCGCCTAACCTATATTATGTAGAAAAGATATTAGGTAAAGACGAAATCACAAGAAGATTCAATAAAATTATTAATAATTAATTTAAAGAGCGCAGCTTTAATTTGCTTGCGCTTTTTATTTAGGAGATAGAGTGTTAGATATAATAATTCCTCAATACAAAGAGGATGAGGGAGTTCTTAAGAACTTACTCGATTCTATCAAGAATCAAAAAGGCATAAACTTTGATGAAATAAGAATAACTATCGTAAACGACTGTTCAGACGTTGTTTTAAGTGATGCCTTTTTAAATAGTTATATTAATCTTTCTATCAAGTATTTAAGAAACGTTAGAAATACTGGTCCAGGTCTTGCAAGACAATATGGAGTTGACAATACAAGTGAAGAATATATTACATTCATTGATTCAGATGATGAACTATCAAGTGATACCTCACTAATGAAAGTAATAGAATTCTTAAAACATAATAGTCCTAATTATTTAGTTACTAATATTGTGACTGAAGTAATTCTAGATGATAAATTAACTACTATAATCAAAAAAAGAAGAAATACTATGCCTTGGATGCATGGAAAATTTTATAAGAGAGAATTCTTAAATGAAAATAATATTAGATTCCATGAAAATATAAGACATACAGAAGACTCTTATTATACAACTTGTGTGTTAGGTTCTATTAAACCTAATGAACTAGTTTTCTTAGACACAGAAACTGTTTTGTGGAAGATGAATAAAAACTCTATCACTAGAAAATATGATGTATCTGACTATACATTTAATACATTTGAATATGTATTTAATACACCATTTTATGCGTATGACTTTTTAGTCGCACATAATAGTTATTTAAGGTTTAGTTACTACGTATCTAGTATGTTTGGACTTTATATGTTATTAAATTCTAATGTATTTAATAAAAAAGATAGAATTCCACAAAAAAATGATTATGAAAATAAATTAAAAAATAATATAATTAGAAGAAGAAATATTTTCATATTTTTCAAAGAAAATCAATTACTTGATTTATGGAACAATGAATTAGAAGATTTAAAGTGTAGATTAAATCTAAAAGAGATGAGTAAAACCTTAGATGATTTTACTAAAGAAATGTTTTAAAAGGAGGTGGAGTGCAGTTGAAAAAGGATGAGTTCAATAACTTTTCTAAGGAAGAAAATGCTCCAATTAGTGAGTATAAACAATTCGAAGCAATTGAATATTATAAAACTGATGAAATTAGAAAAGTCTCAAAAGATATAAATGACACTCCTGCCGAGCACTTTAATGACTCTAAGGTTGTAGATAACTCAGTAAGCAGCGATACATCATTTAATAATAAAACTAAAGAAAAAGAAGAAATTGAAAAGTTAGAAAAGAGTAGTGAAACTACTTCATCTTCTACAACTTCTAATACAGCAGAACAAGCTGGTCAAGCAGCTGAATCAACTGCTGCAACAACATCAACTGCAGCATCAACTAGTGCTGCATCAACAAGTGTTGCCGCATCAACAAGTGCTACTGTCGCAGGTGGTTCTTTAGTTGCTGCTCTTGCTGCCGCAACTGTTGCTATTGCAGGTGGTTCATTTGCGACTGCTCCCACTATTACTAATCCTAAGTTTGAATCAGGTACTGACTACATCAAACTTTCTATGGAATTAAGTGATCTTGATGAAGGTGCAAATTACTTTGTAAGACTTAAAGGAAATGATTATGAGGCAGTATTCCCAGTTGAAGAGGAAGGTTTAATTGAAGAAATCTGCACCGGTCTTATTCCTAATAGAAAATATACTGTTACAGTATATAGTAAAAGTGGTGAATTACTTGAATTCCAATATGAAACATATAATATATTTACATCTAAACTCGAACAACCAGAAGCCATTTATAAGGTTAACGAAAATGTAGATTATGAGAATGGTTCTTATAATCTAGATTATCAAGTATATATCTCGGACATCAATAAAGTTGGTTTTAATACTTATCTTGAAGTTAAAGTCAATGGTGAAGCATATATTGAAAACCATGAAATGAACGAAGATAATTACATCATTGGTACACTTGTTGGCCTAAGAGATAATGCAGTAGTGGATATTACTGCATATACTACATATTATGATGAACTTATTTCAATAGGTAGTTTTAACTATGAAGTTCACTATCCAAAAGGATTTGAATCAAGAGAAGAAAAGTATCTTGCGACATATAATTTTGATGAAAGAAGTCTTTCATACACAATTGATTATAGTAGAGGATATGTAGTATCAGTTGATACTAATTTTGATAATTCAAAAGATCAAGATGACAAATATCAAATTAAGGTATATTCAAGTAGTGAATCTATAATTGATCCAATCAAGACAACTGATAAAACAATTTCATTTGTTGTACCATTTACTTTTAATGATATTTCTGTAGAATTTAATCCTATTAAAGAAAGAAGTGGCGAAGATCCTATTAGCTATGATCCAATTAGCTTACCTTTATCTTTAGCACTTCCATATACTGGAGAATATTCATTTAGTGATGAATCAATCTCTCAAGGTCTTGATTATTATTCTGGTTATACTTTAGTTGTATCACCTGAATTTAATAATAATGGTAATGAGTATCAAGGATATAGAATTGAAATATGTGATCTAGAAGGCAACGTACTTACTAGTCAATATGATAGTGAATCATCAAGTGATGGAATGGTTTTAAATGTTCCGTTTGGACATAAGAAAGTTGTTGTTAAATTTGTAAGAGTAATGAAACTTCCTACTGGAGAAATTCTAGATTATGAACCAGTTGAAGAAGAAGTAGAACTCGTTGAACCTTTCTATAATGTTGGAGTTAATGTATTTGGTGAAGGATATTGTCTTTTAATCGCTCCTAACTCTGGACTTGATAGTAGTGAAGGAGATTTAACTTATAACATTATTGAACACTATAAAGATGGCTCAACTCTATCTAAAACTTCAACTTATACTGGCACAGGTGAAGACATCTTCCAAACAGACACAACTAATATTACTAAGATTGATGTAAGTATTGTTAATCCTAATAATGATGTAATTGCTCAATATGTATTTGATTTAGGTTTAACCCTTGAAATTGGCGATTATTCAATTGATTCAGATGGTAATATTAAGATTCCATATGAACTCACTTTACCATCAGGTGTTACTCTTGATGATAATCCTCAATTTAGTTTTAGCGAAGGAACTAGTTATGATCCAATTTACATCGAAGACCCTGTTGGTGAAATCACTATCACAACTCTTACAGGCAATAGACTTGAAGGTGCATTCTACTATTCATACACAACTAAAGAAGGATATAAAATTTCATCTTCAATTGCTTTAGCGCCAATTGATTTCAACTCAAATATTGAAGTTTCATATTATGGCTTCTATTCATCAAGTGTATTCTATGCATATATTAACGCTAAAGATATCACAGAAGATGGAATAGAAATTGATAGAGATATTGAAATCGAAATCCTAAATGATGGAACATACACTTCTATAACTAATAATGAAAAGGTAGGAATATTCTATAAGGTTGAACTTGAAGACCGCCAAATTATAGATGATCTTGATGCGTATAGATTAACTTATAGAGTTGATGGTGGAGAAGATGTGACTCTTGCCTTTGAATCAAGAATATATGATATGTGTATGTCATATTATAATCCATATAATCTTAATTCATTTAGTATTGAACCTAAGTATGTATATGAGATTAATGATAATAAAGCTAATTACTATTTCTTAACTGGATTCAAACCAAATGCATCTGTTGAAGAAACAGCAGATTTATATGAAAGAATTGAAATGACATATACAGAAAATGGTGTAACTAAGACTATTTTCTCTCCATACTTTAGAGATACTTCATATGTAATGGAAAATGTTCCAAACAAAACTTACGATAGTATAAAAGTATCTGTGTACTATAAAGATGATAATGACGTATATTACAACTTTAGAGATGGTATTGCATATAAACTTGATGGTAATACAAATGTGATATCTGATACTGATTCAGTTACTAGTGATGAGGATTATGAAAACGCAGGAACATATTATACTCAAGTAAGTTTCTATATTAACTATGATGATATTGATAAAACAAAACCATTTAATGTAGTGGTTGGAAATACATCTATTCCAGTTCCATTAAAGTTAATTGATGATCCTGATATGGTTCAAGATGGTGATAGATATAATTTTGAAACAAACTACAACGGCATTGTTATATATGTTACTATCAATACAGAATCTAATGTTCCAAAGAGCTATCAAATCGCATTAAGTAATATTCCAGGTCAATATAATACAGCGACTTTAAATTATACATTTATCGCAAAAGACTTGTTAGATGCTTTTGAAGAACTAAATCCTAGCGCATATACCGCTGAAGCTAGTGCTCCACTTGGTATATTTAGGTCAAATTATAATCCAATTACTATATATGATGTTACTTATTCATATTCTGATAATCTAGCGACAGGTTACCTCGTTGAAATTAATAACGTTCATGTAGATGAAGATATTGATTCAAGAGATCGTCTATACTATAAAGTTTATGATGAAAATGGTAGGGAAATAAGTGGCGATTATCTTAGAAATGGAAATAACACTATAAATGTTGGCGTATTTGTAAATAAGTTTACTTTAAAGGTATTTGAGGCTAAACGTTATCATAGCGATTTTCCTCCAGTTATCTTAGATGAAATTTATGAACAAGAGATTGATATGAGTTATTTAAATATTGATCCAATCGATGAAGAAAACGCTACTTTAACTTATGATACAGGTACAAATAATGAAAAACTTGGATATAGTATTAGCGTTCCAATCAATAGTGGATACGAAGGAAATGGCTATGAAATTAACATTATAGAGTACTATAAAGATGGAACTTCTAACTCGGCAAAATATCTAAGTAACTTATCAGAAATTACCGCAGCAGTAGACCACTCATCAGATGGCTTAATGGCTAACATAGATAGAATCGAAATATTTATCTATTATTCTGATGATTCATACAATTCAAGTGTTGTATCTGTAATTGATAAAACAATAGAATAAAATAATAGGAGAATATAAATTATGAAAAACAAAAAGAAAGGATTTACTATCGCTGAAATAGTAATAATCTCAGTAGTATTACTCGCATTTTTAAGTGTTGTAATCATTGAGCTTGCAGCACCTGCATCTTCAATGGGCGAATGGATTAAAACAAATATTGTTGATACATCTAACGTTGCTAAGAGCTTTATGACTCAACTCCCAACATTTATTAAATGTTTAATCTATGTAGTTGTTATTTATGCATTCTGTAAGTTATTAAGAATGATTTTCCATAGAAGAATGGAAAAATCAAATCGTGCTAAAACAGTATTAACTTTAATTGATGGCTTAGTTAAATATGCATGCGCTATTGCTATTATCATTTTTATTCTTCAAGCAATTGGTGTTAATGCGACAGCTATCTTCGCATCAGTTGGTATCTTAACTTTAGTTGTCGGTTTAGGTTGCCAAAGCTTAATCTCAGATATTGTTGCGGGAATGTTCATTATCTTTGAAAATGAATATAATGTTGGTGAAATTATAACTATCAATGATTTCCGTGGTACAGTAACTGAAATTGGTATTAGATCTACAAAGATATTAGATGCTGCTGGAAATATTAAAATCATCAACAACTCAGATGTATCTAATGTAGTTAATATGTCACGTGAATTATCTCTTGCAGTTGTTGACTGTGAATTCCCATATGACGTACCAGTAGAAGTAGTTGAAAATCTTCTTAAGGAACACTTTGATTCATTCAAAGAAAAGATTCCAGCAATCATTGAAGGCCCATTCTATAAAGGTGTATCAGGCTATGGTGATTCAAACGTAGCTGTAAAGATCGTTGCTAAGTGTGCTGAAGAAGATAGATATCAAGTACAAAGAGACTTACTTAGAGAATATCGTATGGTATTTAGAGAAGCAGGTATCGACTTATCATTCAACCAAGTTGTTATTAGCCAATATAAACCTACAGAATATAAGACTAATAAAAATGTTAAGAAACAAGCTCAAGACTTCGTTGATGAACAAAAAGAACTCTCTAAAGACATGGATGGAGATAAGACAAACTAATAAAATAGAGTGGCTCATAAGAGTC
>JAILNJ010000143.1 GCA_024691665.1 Gammaproteobacteria bacterium
ATAGTATTATGAGACGTCAAAGAGATATTTATGGTATAGTAAATGGTCTTGATGAAAAGTTTAATCCAGAAACTGATATCGAAATTAAAGCCAATTATAGCATCAAGACGGTTTATAAAAATAAACCTATCAATAAAGAATTTTTACTAAACCTCTGTGGATTTAGTAATAATGGTGATGAATTCATTATTGGTATGGTCTCTAGACTTGATTCAATTAAAGGATTTGATTTAATTCTAGATAGTATTGATTCAATTATGGAAGATGAAAGAGTAAGAATTGTTCTACTTGGTGTAGGTGATCCTGAAATAATGAGAAGATTTAGAGAAGTTGAAGCTAAATATCCATCTAGAATAAAATGTTTCCTTGACTATTATGGAACAAAAGCGGAATATATATACGCAGGCGCGGATATATTCCTAATGCCATCAAGAATTGAACCATGTGGCACATCACAGATGATTGCCTTAAAATATGGTACTATCCCAGTAGTTAGACAGACTGGTGGCTTAAATGATACTATAAGAAATTTTGAATTTATGAATAAGAAAGGTAATGGATTCAAATTCTATAATTATGATTCAAGAGATTTGATTTATACAGTTAATCTTGCGAAGGATACATATTTCGATGATAAGAAAGGTTGGAAAGCTTTAATTAAACAAGCTATGGAATCTAAGAACTCATTTGAAAGATGTGCCAAAGAATATCTTGCCTTATACAAGTTAGTGAAAGAGAAAGAGAGGAATTAAAATGAATACATTTTTTAAGACAAAAGAAGACTTCAAAGAAGAATTCGCTTTAAGACTTAAAAATAAATATTTAGTAAGCGTAAAGAAATCTAGTGTTAGAGAAAGATATAATGTCCTAGGTTCTATGGTTATGGATTATCTTTCTGATTACTGGATTGATACTAATAATAAGATAGATAAAGATAACCCTAGAATGGTTTATTATTTCTCAATGGAATTCTTACTAGGTCGTATGATTGAATCTAATATTAATTCATTAGGTTTAAGAGACGTAATTGAAGAATCATTTAAGAGCTTTGGAATTAAGTTATCAGAAGTATTAAGCTATGAAAAAGATCCAGGACTTGGAAACGGTGGTCTTGGTAGACTTGCAGCTTGTTTCTTTGATTCACTCGCAAGCTTAAAATATCCTGCAATGGGTAACACTATTAGATATAGATATGGCCTATTCAGACAAAAGATTAAGAATGGTTACCAAGAAGAACGTCCTGATAACTGGTTACTCGATGGATTCGTATGGGAAATAAGAAGAGAAGAATTAGCTCTTGAAATTCCTCTATATGGATATGTTGATTATCTAAATGGTAAAAGAGTATATCATCCAGCTGAATACATTAAGGCAGTCCCTTATGATGTACCAGTAGTTGGATATAATAACAAGGTTATTGATACTTTAAGAATCTGGAACGCTGAACCAGCTAGAAAGTATCCATATAATAAATCAGCTATTGCATACGAAGAAGACATTAGAAAAATCTGTGGATTCTTATATCCAGATGATTCAAGTGAAGATGGTAAGAGACTTCGTCTTATCCAACAATATTTCTTAAGCGCATCAGGCGTAAGAACTATCTGCAATAAAGAAAAAGAAAAGTATGGTACTTTAAAAGATTTAGATAAACACGTTGTACTTCACCTAAATGATACTCACCCAACTCTAGTTATCCCAGAGTTAATGAGAATCCTTCTTGATGAAGAAAACATGGAATGGGCCGAAGCATATAGAATTACTACTAACGCAGTATGCTACACAAATCACTCACTCTTAAAAGAAGTTATGGAGACATGGCCTATCTATTTAGTTAGAGGAATCCTTCCAAGAATCATGGAAATTATTGATGAAATCAATAGAAGATTCGTTGATTCATTATATGAAAAAGGATACCAAAAAGACTTTGTTGACCAAGTAGCTATTATTAAAGGAAATACGCTATATATGGCCAATCTTTGTAGTACTGTAGGTTTTAAAGTTAATGGCGTTGCGAAGCTCCACTCAGACCTTTTAAAGTATAACGTTATGAGTGAGTTCAATGAACTCTTCCCGGATAAATTTACTAATGTAACTAATGGTATTACTCCAAGACGTTGGCTTATGTATTCAAATACTGAACTATCTAGTTTACTTGATGAAATTACTCCAACTTGGAGAAAAGATTTCAATAAGATTAGAGATCTTGAAAAACATATTGATGATGAAGATGTGCTTAACTCTTTAATTAGAATTAAGAAGACAAGAAAAGACATCTTAGCTAAATACATCAACGCTAATGATAAGGTACAAGCTCATGAAGTTGATTCTAACTTTATCTTTGATGTTCAAATCAAGAGACTCCATGAATATAAAAGACAACTCTTAAATGCTTTACATATTATCTATGTATACAATAGACTAAAGACTGATGAAGCATTTAGAAATAGCTTTGTACCACATGCATATATCTTTGGTGCTAAGGCTGCATCTGGATATCACTTTGCTAAGAAAGTAATTAAGTTAATTAATACTATTGCATATAAGATTGATCACGATGATGAAATCTCTAAATACTTAAAGGTGGTATTTATTGAAAACTATGGTGTATCAACAGCTGAAATCATTAACCCAGCAATTGATATCTCAGAACAAATCTCTCTTGCTGGTTATGAAGCGTCTGGTACTGGTAATATGAAAGCTATGATGAATGGTGCTGTTACTATTGGTACGCTTGATGGTGCTAACGTTGAAATATTTGATGAAGTAAAAGATGATAATATGTTTATCTTTGGTTTTACTAAAGATGAAGTTATTAATCTTAAACCTAACTATAACCCAAGAGAATACTATGAAAAGGATTCTAATATTAAGTTCGCAATTGATTCTTTAGTAAATGGATTCTTCGATAATGTTCCTCAAGAAGAATTTAGAGAAATCTATAATAAACTCTTATTTGAAGACCCATATATGGTTCTTGGTGATTTCGATAGTTATCGTCAAGCTCAAGAAAAAGCAAACGAAGCTTATAAAGATCAATATAAGTGGGCTCGTATGTCTTTAATCAATATCGCAAGATCAAATGTATTCTCAAGTGATAGATCAATTGAAGACTACAATAGACTAATCTGGCATTTAGATAAGATTAAATAGTGTATGGAAATAACTGAGGTTAGAAAAAACGTTAAGAAAATGACACTTAAGATAAAAAAAGATGGAAGGGTGATTCTCACCGTTCCTCTTTTCTCATCTAGAAAAAGTATTAATGCATTCTTATCTCAATCAAAAGAATGGCTTGAAAAGAACTATGAGAAGAGCCTAGATAAAACTATCATTTATGATGTAGTAGATAATACTCCTATCTATATTCTTGGAGACCTATATATTATTAGAATAATAAGTAGTGATTTTAATAGAATTGAAAGAGATGGCGGATTCTTAAATATTTATACTACAGACATTTCATATGAAAAGGTATCAAGACAGTTCCACAAGTGGCTTTCTCATTTAACTGAGACTACATATAGTGAGATTCTATCTGACTTTATGAATCTACTTGATGTAAATATAGAGAAATTAAGAATTAAGAAACTCACTGCGACATATGGAATCTGCTACACAAAAAGAAAAGAAATAGTGCTTTCAAGTCAACTAATCCAT
>JAILNJ010000161.1 GCA_024691665.1 Gammaproteobacteria bacterium
AAGTAATGACTGGAAAGAATACATTTGATTCATTCACATCGCCTTATGTAATATTCCCAACAGTACTTGAACTTTTAGGTTATGATTATGATGAACAGCTAGCTTATTCACCTTCAATATTCAACTTTGAAAGTGAATATGATGGAATATTCTATTCGAGTGAACTAAACGCATTTTTCACTGATAAGACTTATTCTTCTGATTCGTTCTCGTTTGATTATAAACTCGATATTCTTACTGAAGAAGAATTAAAGTTTATCGCAAAACTACAAAACAACAAATTACAAAGACTAGTCTACATAAATGAATATTATAAAAATCATATGGAATATGTAGAATAATCTTGAAATATCTAAAGAAAAGGAACTATAATTTTAATATATAGTTTCTTTTTATTTTATATTTTGGAGGATACATGGATTATTCTAAATTTATTTCAGCAATTAGACGTAGCGTTGAAACACCTAAAGATTTAATTAAAGATGGTAAAGCAGTCTTTGGCACATTCGACAAAGAGTTTGAAACTATGGATTTAGTTTCTACTATTAAACCAACTGCGCTTCCTTCATCTTTTAATAAATCTAGATTAACCTTATGGGAAGCTTGTGAGATACATTTAAAAGAAGGCCTTCTTCTTGTGGCCTTATCTGATATGGCTATATTTGGAATTACAAAAATGATATTCTTTGATTATAGAACTCGTAAAGTGTATTCAATTGATAATACACTTAAATCAAAGGATACAATCATTGCGCCAAACTTAATTAATGGTTCACGTGCTTTCGCAGAAACTAAAAACTCTAGAATTGAGTTCATTAACAACTTTGATAAAGGTGAGGCTAAAGTATCTGGTTCACATTTAAAAGACGATGATTACTTTGAATATTCATTTGAGCTTAAGAAATTATCTAATCCATCAGTAGTGTCAATTCCTTTTGGAGAGAATAGACCTTTATATACTGAGAAGATGTTCTTTAAGGCAAAAGGATATTTAAGATTTAATGATGAATTAATTGAAACTGATAGTGAATCATGTGCAATCATTGATGACCATAGAGGATTCTATCCAAGAAAAGCTCACTATGATTGGCTTACTACTATGGGTAAGATTAAAGTAAATGGTAAGGATGAATGGATTGCGTTTAACCTAACAAGGAACCAATCAATTGATCAAGAAAAGTATAATGAAAACCTAATCTGGAAAGAAGGCAGATCGTCTCTTCTTCCACCTGTCACATTCACCAAAGATAAAGACGTTAAAGAATTACTTAAAGGCGAAAGACAGACAGTTCATGTTAAAGATGAACATGGAATGGTTGATTTAGTTTATGAAATAGAAGCATGTTCTCCTATGATTACTCATGCCTTAATTGTTAAGATTGACTACTATGTAACTTTCGGAAGAATTAGCGGTTTCTTAATTGATGAAGATGGCACAAAGTACGAATTTGATAAGGCTGAAGCTATAGGCGAAGATAAGACATTATTGTTATAGAAAGAAAAAAGGCTCCTTGTATCGAGAGGAGCCTTTAAACTAAATATATGGAGACTTATATTTCTTTATAGAAGAGTCCTTTTTTGACTACTTCTATTTTCTTAACGTCTTCAACCCTATAGCCAGTAGGGTCAAAAACATTATGGAAATCTGATTCAGTTATATCATCTTTACTAATGAAAGATGATTCGTTTTTTGTATGAGATGATTTAACTTTTTTAGAATCAAAATTCTTTCTAATAAGATTATCAACGTGACACTCACACATGCCACACATCATCCCATCAATTTTAAGAATATACTTATACATATACACCTCTATCCTAAGGCTACATCAAGAACCATCATGATTACAAATCCAATCATAGCTCCAATAGTCGCAAGGTTTGAATGCGCGCCTTCGTTTGCTTCAGGAATTAATTCTTCAAATACTACATAAACCATTGCCCCAGCTGCAAAAGCTAAAGTGAATGGCAGAATAGTTGAAACAATTGAAGTTAGAAGTATTGCGATTAAAGCCGCAACTGGTTCTACAACTCCAGATATAAAACCAAATAGGAAAGCTTTCGCCTTGGTTTTACCTTCTTCTTTTAAAGGCATTGATATGATTGCGCCTTCAGGGAAGTTTTGAATCGCAATACCAATTGATAGAACTAACATTGCGTGTTCATTTAAGTTACCATTTATAGCACCAGCAATAACTACACCAACCGCTAATCCTTCTGGGATATTGTGTAAAGTTACCGCAAGCATCATCTTAAATAAACGACTTAGTTTATTCTTCTTAATACCTTCTTCTTGTTTATCAATATGAATGTGTGGAACTATAAAGTCTAAGAGTAGTAAGAATAGAACACCTACTAAGAATCCTGCGGCTGGGATAAGCCACATTTTATAATTGCCTTTTTCATATGAAGAGATTGCAGGCTCAAGAAGGCTAAAGAATGAAGCCGCAACCATTACTCCTGATGCGAAACCTAATAATAGCTTTTGAACTTTTGGATTGATTTCCTTTTTTAAAAAGAAAACCATCGCACTACCTAAGGTAGTACCAATTAAGGGTATAAATAAGCTTAATACTACAATGCCGTTCATAATATACCTCCTAATAGTTAGTCATAACTAACCTATACTATTATATATTGAAGAATTGTATAAAGCAAACAATATGATTATGAAAAAAGAATCTACTTAAATTGTAGCAGATTCTTCTTTTAATTCACTATTCTTTATTTCTTCTTTTTCTTTTTGTTCTACTGCTTTCTTATTAGTATCAATCGTTTTACCAAAAACAAAGAATCTTTGATATAAGAATTCAGTTACACCATTAATTAACATATTAATAGCTTCAACTAAATATTCATTCCAACCTAATGTTTCTACAAGATAATGACCAAGTAATGTAGAAAGCGGAGTAAATACTGCATAGTATGCAAGTACCTTAAGCATTGCGATTGGTACATTGTTTGCAGACTTAAATGTATATTTTCTATTAAATGTGAAATTCCAGATAACTGATAAAGCTAAAGAGATTAAATATGATGGCCAATAAGGAAAATGAGTTAATTCATTTAATAATGTAAATGATAAGAACTGAATTAATCCTGCGGAGGCGGCTATTAAAAAATATTTAATTACTCTAAACACTTCTTTTCTTTTTTCTTTGCTCATGACTCTTATTATATGCCTATATAAAATAAACATCACTCTAATGATGTGAGAGTGATGTTTGTGTTTTTACTCTATTAAAATGAGATATTATTTTACTTCTACTATTGCTTCTTTAATAGTAGTCTTTTCTGCTTCTTTACCGTATTTATCCATTTCTACTTTATCTCTAATCTCATGAGTTAAGCAGCATGGACCACCAATACAACCACCAGAACAAGCCATACCTTCAAGGAAGTTGAAGTCATTTACTCCAACTCTAAGCTTAGTTAAAGCTGTGTTACAGTTATCTATACCATCAACTGAAAGAGGTTTAAATTCAAATGTTGAACCTTGTTCTTTAAGGGCTTGGGTTACAGCATCTTTAAGTCCACCAGATCTACCAAAGATTCTTCCAAAGTATGATGCATCAGTTAAATTAGTTTCTTTAAGCGTAGTTGCATCTATTCCTCTAGCATCAATTAAGGCATTTAATTCTTCAAATGTTAAGACATAATCAACTATGCCTTTATATTCATCTCTCTTGATTTCTGATTTCTTAGCTACGCAAGGACCAATAAATACTACTTTTGCGTTTGGTTCTTTTTCTTTTAAACATTGAGCGATAGTAGCCATAGGTGAAAGATTAGTAGAAATCTTATCTTTAAGTGCTGGATACTTCTTTTCAATTAAAGTTACAAATGTAGGGCAGCAAGATGAAGTAAGAACTCCTTTTTCTTCTAATTCTTTAGCTTCTTTATAAGCTACCATATCTGCGCCAAGAGCAGCTTCATATACTCTATCAAAACCAACACGTTTAATTGCGGTAATGATTTGGCCTACTGTGCCATTCTTAAATTGAACTTTAATAGATGGAGCAACAATAGCATATAGCTTATCTTTTTTATTCTTAATTTCATTGATTACATCAACGATTTGTGATTTATCCATGATAGCGCCAAATGGGCATTGATATACACAAGCACCACAATGAATGCATTTATTATCATCAATTTCTGCGGCGTTATCTTCTCCTTTTGAAATAGCTTTAACCTTACAAGCCATTTCACAAGGTCTTTGATAGTTTTGAATTGCGAAGTATGGACATGCCTTAGCGCATAGTCCACAGTTTATACATTTATCTTTATCAATAATAGCGGCCCTAGTTTGAGCATCAAATCTAATAGCATCCTTTGGACATGCTTTTTGGCATCTATGAGCAATACAACCTCTACAACGTGTTGTAACTTCAAAACCACCTAGTGGACATTCATCACAAGCTTGTTTAATTACTTCTACTACATTATCAATATTCTTATTGCCACCAAGAGCAATTTTAATTCTACTTAAGACTATCATTCTTTCTTTATCAATTGAGTCACGGAATGTAGGAACATTACCTGTGACAATTTTATAAGGTATTTCACTATAGTCTTCAAGAAGTGAATCATTAAAAGCAGAAATCGCAACTTCTTTAAGCACTTTATATTTTAATTCTTGGACGGCAGTATCAAATTTCTCGTTCATAGGCACCTACTATTTATATATTATTTATATGTATTATTTCTAATTTAATAATACAGTAATAAATATTATACAGCAAGAAGTTAAAAAGAAAACACTACATAGTAGCGTTTCTTCTTTCATTTCTTTCATATAAAATTCTTAACTTAGCTAAATTGTATTTTAAAGTGAAAGCTGGAAGTAGGATTAATATTGCATTAATTATCGCAACAGGTAATCCTATAGTTAACCAAATTGATGTTCCTCCTAGCGGAATCATAAGGAGAAATCCTAGTGGAACTGAGAAGTAATGTATCGCAATTCCATATGCCCCTTCAAGGAGATATCTTGTGAGATATTCGTTGGATCTTGGCTGTTCTATCTTTCCTTTTTGGAAATTTGTGAACTGTCCAAGATCTGGAACTAAGTGTTTCCATTTTCTGATTCCTATGAACTCATAGAACTTCTTTTCTCTTTTAGTTAAGACAAAAAGTTTCTTGTTATGATCAAACCATTTCTCAGGCATTTTTCTTATAATTGCGGCAAGCGCTCCATCTAGGAGAATGTTCAAAATAACGTACGCGATTGTCGCAATAATATACCAGTAAAATACAATATTACTTGGATTAAAGATAATATTAATGCCTGCGATAAGGGCTGATGATATACCTATAATAATTAAATATGTGATCATTTTAGGTACGTATATGATAGTGGCATCTTATATGCACTTTCGTATATATTCTTCCACACCCTTTCATTTTGAGTTCTTAAATATTCTACATTTTCTCTATAAGATAATTCTTCTTTAGGGTAAATTGGTTTACCAATATGAAGAGTATAAGCTTGGATAGGATAACCTTCGCTATCAAACTTATTAGTATCTCTCATAGTTATAAATGTTGGAAGGATAGGCACATTGGCCTTACATGCGAACGTGAAAGCCCCAGATTTTAGTGGTTTAGGCTTTCTATAATTCCACCACATATATTGTTCTGCATATACTAAGAGGAATTTACCTCTTTTTAGTATTTCCTCTGTGCCATCTATCATTTCCTTTTGAACTCTATGGTTATGTGATAAAGGCATTGTATAACAATTCTTCATAAAGTAACCATAGATACCAGGGAAGTGATAGTTTCCTTCTCTAATAACTTTAAATAGTTGTCTCTTTCTTTGATATTTCTTACAGATAATATGAATAGGTACACAATCAAATGGATTGAAGTGATTAGATGTGATAACTGCACCACTCTTAATAGACTTTAAGTTTTCTATTCCTTCATAACCATCAATAACGATTTCACCTTTTCTTATCTTTCTTTTAAAAAATCTAAATGATACAAAGTCAGCAAGTTTAGCTTTAAGCTTAGATGTAAGCTTCTTTTTTGTATAGTCTACTTCTCCCTCTTTTAGTGGGATTGTAGGTGGGTCATTTTCAAGGTCAGTGTTAAATACGCCATTAGCTTCAAGAACTTCGATTTCTTTAAGAATCTTAGATCTTTCATATGCTCCTTTATATGAATCCATAGTTTTGAACATATTGTAATAGTTATCTTCTTTAAAAGCTTCTTCGATAGCTAATTTCTTAACTCTATCCATTTCTTTTTCAAGAACTTCTTTATCAACCATAGTAGAATTTTCTCTAATAGATTCTTCTACTCCAGCCTTCTTAGCGTATTCCCAGAAGTATTCTTCATACATTACATTTTCCATCTTCCAAGGTTTATAAACTAAAAGATAGTGAATGATGTTTGGAGTATCACACTTTTCACCTAGTGGAACTCTGTTCCAACTATTATCAATATATACAACTTTATCTCTACAGATTACATTAAGGATATCTTGATCTTGTGCGAGTCTAAATTCATAAGTTGAAATAAGATCTAATACTTTAGTACTAAAATCTATTTCTCTCATCTTTTTAAAGTTCATGATTATAATTCCAGCATTAAAATAATGATTATAATCAAGTCCAAGACAGTTATTCGCATAGACTTGGAATTCTTTAATTAATTGAGTTGATTGTTCTGGAACTCCACCAATTAAATTATCTTTAATATCTATATTATAAAGATTTGATACATCACCTGTAACACAGATATCTGAATCAAGATATAATGCCTTGTCCATATCAGGGAACATGTCAGGTACAAAAAGTCTATAATAAGTAGTCTTAGTATAATAATCTCTTGTGCAGAGTTTATCTCCTATCTCCTCTATAGTTTTAGACATATCTACAAATTCGAATGTGAAGTTTTCTTCTTCATACGTTCTAATTATCTCTTGTGTTTTTGAAGTAAGGTTAGTATGAAGAACATATAATGTGTAATTATAAGATTTATTTCTATTTTCTTTTAATGATTCAATTGTGACTAAGAAATAATTTAAGTAGTTGTCTATCACCAACCCCGACCTTATCGTCAGCCTGGTTTCTCCCGAGTTAAGTACTAT
>JAILNJ010000164.1 GCA_024691665.1 Gammaproteobacteria bacterium
TAAAGAAAGTATCAGAAGAATATGAAAATATCTTTATGGTAGGTGATGAAGACCAATTAATCTATTCCTTTAGATCATCTGATATTGCAATTCTTAATGATTTCAAAGATAGATGCGATGAAATAATCATTTTAAATGAAAACTATCGATGTAATAAAGAAATACTAAAACTTGCTAATAAACTAATATCTTACAACGTTGATAGGTTAGAAAAAGATTTAGTATCACATATTGAACCTCTGCAAGGAGTCATCTATAAAGATTTCATCAATCAAACTGATGAAGCAATAGAAGTAGCAACTAGAATCAAACAAATGAATCTAAAAGGAGAATCATTTGAAGATATGGCGGTTCTTTATCGTAATAATAGTCAGATGTATGCAATTGAAAAGATACTAGCTAAAGAAAAAATACCTTACACAGTTTATGGTGCAATGGCATTCTTCGAATACGCTGATATTAGAAATATCATAAATATTTATAGATTATTATTCAATCCAAGAAATGAAATAGCATTTAGTGCCATTCATAATAAGACAGTCCATATTGAATTCTATGAATTACATGAATTAATGAATGATTATCATAAGCAAAAAGATGATATCATTACATTTTTAACTAAACAAACGGATCCTAAATTCAAAGATTTAGGAGAAAGATACCTTGTATTAAAGAAATTAATGGATGAACTTGAACCAGTTGAATTTTTCATGCAAGTTTTGCATCATCTTAAATACAATAAGTATTTAAAAGAAACTCAAAATGTAAAAGCTGAATACACAAGGCTTATGACATTAAAAGACATGTTACAAGACTTAACTAAAGAAGAAGTCAAAGATTTCTTTAATAACTTAATGTTGGAAGTTAAAGATACAACAAAACCAAATGGAGTATCTTTAATGACAATTCACAAGTCAAAAGGACTTGAATTTAACACAGTATTTATTGTTGGATGCAATGATGGAATACTACCAGGATTCTCTAGAAAGAATAAAGACCTAGAAGAAGACAGAAGAGTATTCTATGTTGCAATGACAAGAGCAAAACAAAACTTGTTCTTGTATAGTAGCCAGATCCATTTTGTAAATGGACAACAGTTCAAACTAAAACCATCGCAATTCTTGACTGAAGCCGGAATAAATAACGAAACAGAAGAATTCTTTGGTAAATATTTTTATAACAAATAAATCTCATCATAAATAAAAAAATAGGCAAAGCCTATTTTCTAGAGTAGTTATCAATTATATCTGCAAGTGCAGGATTTTCCTTAATCTTTCTTAAGCGTTCTCTATCAATTTCAGAAAGATTAGATGGATTATCAATTCCAAATAATTCATATAACGAAACATTAAAGAATTCACAAATCTTAGGTAAGTCCTCAATTGGTGGAATTATAACCAGATTGAGATTAGTGTAGCTTTTGATATTCTCATTTGAGAAACCAAGTTTATCCATAAACTCTTTCTTAATCTCACTGTTTTCTCTACCCATTAAGTGATCTCTTAAAAATGTTTTAATACTTAATCTAATATCGTTCATAATAAACACCTTTATGCATATATAGTATACAACATTATTATCTATTTGAAAATAAAAAGATAACAAAATTATCTAAAAAGTGTTGACAAGATAACATAATTATCTTATAATATTGGTATAAAGATAACATTGTTATCTACATGGAGGTATGATTATGTTTAAAACTGACGAAGAATTACGCAAATGGCTTAAGGAAAAGTATCCTTATGTAGAAAAGAGTGATGAAGAAATAAAAAAGGAATTTATAGAAAGTTTTGGAGAAGAAAAGTGGGCTGAGGAAGAAGCCTTAACACCTCTTATGGATCTATGTTTCAAGTTATGTGATTTCTTAGGAATTGAAGCTGTTCCAATTCTCTTTGAAGAAATGGAAGAAGATGCAAGATATTATAACGATCTAGATTATATCGGAATATCTAATGATTTTGTTCATGATGAGATAGAAGCAAGAAAAAGTTTAATTCACGAAATTAAACATCTACATCAAAAATATTGTATATCTCATAAGAATGAATCATTAAAGTATGCACCGTCTAATTTATTAGAACAGTGGAAGAAAGATTTTAGTATCAATCAAAGACTTGTTCCACTCGACGAATTAATGTGTATGAGTGTAGAAGTAGATGCCTTTGCATTTACAAAGTATATTTTAAAAGAATGGTTTGATTATGACTATCATCATTATGATGAAGCATATGATGCATTACTTACCTTATATATAAATAAGTATTACAAGTAACAATCATTCTTCCTATCTTGTGAGATATATTCATAAGATAGGAGGAAACGATGAATGCAAACATAAAAATGACTGAAGGTGAAAGAGACTTATACAATATTTTTGTTAAGTACTCAGCATCTTTAATTAAGAAATATGGTCCAGATTTAATAAAGAAGAAAAAGAAGAAACCAAAGAAGTAATTTCTAAATAATATGAAAAGGAGGTTAGACAAATGGATAGAGCCGGAAAGAAATGCATTCTATATTCACGTGTATCTACAGAAATGCAAGTTGATGGTTTTTCTCTTGCTGGTCAAAAGACATGTCTAACTTCTTTTGCTAAAAGAGAAGAAATGAAGATTATCGGCGAATATGAAGACGCTGGTAAATCTGGTAAATCAATTGAAGGACGTCCTGCCTTTAAAAGAATGTTAAATGACATTAAAGAAGGACTCCAAGTAGATTATATAATAGTTTATAAGTTATCAAGATTTGGTCGTAACGCAGCTGATGTTTTAAATTCACTTGAAATCATTCAAGATTATGGAGTTAATTTAATTTGCACTGATGAAGGAATTGATTCATCTCAAGCATCAGGAAGATTATTAATCTCAGTACTATCAGCTGTAGCCCAAATAGAAAGAGAAAACATTCTAGAACAAACAATGAATGGTAGACGTGAAAAAGCCCGTCAAGGACTTTGGAATGGTGGACAAGCTCCATATGGATATGATCTAAAAGATGGAAAACTTGTTATTAACGAAGAAGAAGCCAAGATTGTTAGAATGATTTACGATATGTACGTTCATACTCCAATCTCTATGAGACAACTTGCTATCTATCTTAATAATCAAAAAGTAGAAAAAAAGTTAGTTGGTAATAGAAAAGATACAACATGGATCGATTCTTCAATGCGTAAGATAATTGGTAACCCAGTATATAATGGCAAAATTGAATGGGGACATAGAAAGAACATGAAACAAAAAGGCTCTAAAGAAATGAAAAGAGTCTATACTCATGATAATATTATTGTTTCAAAAGGTGCTCATGAAGCCATTATTGATGATGAAACATGGGAGAAAGCATTAACAAAGAAAAGACAAGCGGCACTAAAGTTCAATAACAAAGTCTCTCATAAGAAAATTCATCCACTTACTGGTCTAATTGTTTGTCCTGAATGCGGAAGAACAATGGGAATAGGACTAAACAAGAAAACAAATCTTAACGGTGAAACTATAAGACAATATTATTATCATTGTAATAACGCTTATAGAAGAGACTTCAGTAAAATAACTTGTAATCATAAAAGAGTATATAACGCTGAATGTTGCGAAAAACTAGTAAGAAAAGCTATTAGTAAAATAGTAGTTAATGAACAATATATTGAAAGTCTAAAGAAAGAATTTACTGGAGTAGATACTTCATCAAGACTTTCATTAGAATTAGAAAACTATGAAAAGAAACTAAAGTCATTAAATACAAACAAGAATAGCTTAGAATCTGAAATCGATAATTTAGATGCTGATGCACCTAACTACGAAAAGAAACGTGAAACATTGAACATTAGACTTAACAAAGTCTATGATAATGTCTTTGAAGTAGAAGATAAGATAGAAGATGTTAAGAAAAAGATCAAATCAATTGAATCTCAAATGATATCTGCTGATTTAATTATTAATGCTTTAAAGAGTTTTGATGAAATGTATGACATGATGACTGAAGAAGAACGTAAGATCTTCTTAAAATCAATGATTAAGAAAATTGAATTTACTGAAAGAACTGATGAATTCACTGACATTCAGTTAAAATCAATATCATTTAACTTCCCAGTATTTAAAGATTTAAAGGTTGTTGAAAGATTACAAGATGCTGATATGGATGAAACAATAAAAGAATTACCTGCTCAAGTAAAAATAAGTTCAATTGAACAAAAAGTAGAATTTGGTTCTGATGAAAATCAAATAGAATTAGAATCTCTATCTCCATATAAAGAGCGTATCATTAAAGAAAAGTTCTTAAGAGAAAGAGTTCCAAGACCTAAAAAGAATCGTGACGATAGTCACCATCAAAACAATGTCATTATGGAATATGTATGGGAAAAGTATAATCTAAAGGTTTATGCTCAAATTATAAGATTTGTGAAAGCTGAATTAGGAATGTATGTTAGACGACTTAAAACAACATCACTAGATGAATATAAATACCACATATCTCATGAAAAATGGGATGCAGTAGTAGATGCTCTTACTCATTTTGAACTTATTCCAGATGAAATAATGGCTAATCTTGATGAACTAAATAAACAAGCATATGAAAAACTGGATATCTTAAATTCAAAGATAAGAGCCAAAAAAGGTGATGAACTAGATAGATTTGTTGCTGAAATAAGAAAAGAGACAGGACTAAAGATAACTGCTCGTAATGTCATTATCGTAAAAGATATGTTAGGAATAGAAAAACATATTGTCTATTCAACAAGTGGTAATGCATTATCAATAAGAATTCCAATCTATGAAAAGTCTAAAGCAATCCTAGAAAAGCTAATAAGAGAAAACAATTATCCAAATGCTTTTGAATTGAGAACTAAACTGGAACAATCATATGAAGAAATAAAGAAAGCATACATAAAGAGAAATCCAAATAATAACGACATCATAGACTATGTTAAAGAAAAATATGACTTAGTAGTCAATCCATCAATGATATCATATGTTAGAGATAAACTTGGAATTTGTGTTAAACAAAAAGATAATAGATATGATCCAACACAAAAGAACAAGAGAATCCCAACACCAGATAAGTATAATGCAATTGTTGAAGCTATGAATGTTTATGGAATGATTGTATGAAAATAATGAAAATGTGATAGGTGTATTTCAATAAAAAAAGAATTATGATATACTATGTATATATATACATAGTATACCTTGCTCTCTCTTGAATTATCAGAGAGGGGTAATATTAGAATATTATATCTCGGAGATCTAGGTATGTGATATCTAGATCTTTTTTTT
>JAILNJ010000172.1 GCA_024691665.1 Gammaproteobacteria bacterium
TAAAGAAACTGAAGTATATTCAAGAATCACTGGTTACTATAGACCACTCAAGAACTGGAATGCTGGTAAGACTCAAGAATTCAAAGAAAGAAAAGAGTATGATGCTATGACTTCTATGAATGTTCATACTGAAAAGAGTGATGTAGTAATTAGAGACAACGACTGCGAATGCAAGAGTGAATTCAAACCTGAAAGTGAAATTCTCCTCTTCGCTACTAAAACTTGTCCAAAATGTAAGATGGCTGAAATGATGCTTGATAAAGCAAACATTTCATACAAAATTATTGATGCTGAAGAAAATGTAGAACTCACTAAGAGTTATCATGTTACTGAAGCACCTACAATGATCATTCCAAATGGTCAAAAGATTGAGAATCCTTCTAATATTAAGAAGTATATCGAGGAAAATAAATAATGTACGATACTATAATTATCGGCGCTGGAGCTGCAGGAATGACTGCGGCTCTTAACGTATTAAGGAACGGAAAAACTTGTTTAATCTTAGAAAGAGAGTTAATTGGTGGCCAAATTGCTAACTCTCCAAGAGTTGAAAACTATCCATCAATTAAAGAAATTAGTGGTGAACAATTCTCATCTAACTTATTTGATCAAATCACATCACTTGGTTGTGACTTCGAACTCGAAGAAGTATTAAAGGTTGAAAAGAGCGTAGATGTATTTAAGGTAACTACTAATTATGCTCAATATGAAGCAAAGACAGTTGTTATCGCAACTGGTGCAGAGCACAATAAACTTAATGTTCCAGGTGAAACTCTAAAAGGTGTTTCATACTGTGCATTATGTGATGGCGCATTCTATAAAGGTGAAGAAATCGCAGTTATAGGTGATGCTAATACTGCTCTTCAATACGCACTTCTTCTTTCAAACTATGCTAAAAAAGTTCATTTCTGTATGTTATTCGATAAGTTCTTTGGTGATAAGATCTTATCTGATAGATTATTAGAAAAGGAAAATGTTGAAGTATATAGAAACATTTCATTAAATGAAATTAGAGGTAAAGATAGCGTTGAAAAGCTAATCTTCACTAATACTCAAACTAATGAAGAATTTGATCTAGAAGTTAAAGCTTGTTTCGTTGCTATTGGTATGTCTCCTAAAACTGAAATCTTTGAAGGTTTAGTTGATAGAGTTAAAGGATATATCTTAGTAGATGAAGACATGATGACAAAAACCGATGGACTATATGCCATCGGCGATGTTAGATCTAAAAAAGTTAGACAACTTACTACTGCAGTAAGTGATGCAGCAATTGCTGCCTTTAATATAACAAAGAGGCTATCTTAGTAGCCTCTTAATTTTACTTCTTTTATATAATCTTCTAAAATGCGTCTAAAACCAAGCGCATTTTTTCTTTCTACTTCAGTTAATGTCTTATCAGGGACAAACTGTGAATCTACGAAATGTTGTAGGAATAATCTTTTTGCTCCTTTTAACCATTCGCCCATTTCTTTTATTGATTCTTCTGTATGGAATTCATTAATTAAAGTAGTTCTAAATTCATATTCATAATCATTATGAATTAAGAATGATACTAACTTATCAATTGGATTTAAATCAAACGTTTCGAGACCAATTGTCTTAGAATACATATTTTTGGAGTTCTTAATGTCTATTGCGACATAGTCAATTAATCCTTTCTTTAGTAAATCAATTACCATATCAGGATTAGTTCCGTTTGTGTCTAATTTTACTTTGTATCCAAGACCTTTTAAATAGTCACAGAATTCAGGTAGTGTAGGGTCAAGTGTAGGTTCACCACCAGTAATAACTACGGCAGTAAGTCTGTTTCTATGAAGGAGTAAGAAATTCTTAATATCAGCTTCATCAAGTGCCTCACTAAAGTTCTCATTGTATACAACGAGTTCAAAGTTATGACAAAATGGACATCTCATATTGCATCCTCTTGTGAATAATGTACAAGATACTTCTGTATCATAATCCACAAGGGATAGTTTTTGTATTCCGTAAAATTTCATAATTATATCTTTCTAGTAACATATTTTAAGTATTCGAGTTCACTCTCATCACAAATTCTAGATAATTTCTTAAATACCCATTTGTGATAGTTGTTTAACCATTTTCTCTCTTCCTTAGTTAATTCCTTAACTAAAACTGGGTCAAGATCAATAGGTGCACAAGTTAATGTATCAAACTTATAGAATTCACCAAATTCATTAATAGTGTCTTTAGCGCATTCTATTTCATTTTCAATTCTAATACCATATTTAACTGATAAATATAATCCTGGTTCAATATATGTAACCATTCCTGGTACAAATACCTCAGAATCATCTCTTTCTACTACTCTCTTATATCTAATACCTTGAGGTCCTTCATGAACGTTAAGCATATAGCCTACACCATGACCAGTACCATGTTTATAGTCTAAGCCTTCATCCCAGAATGGAGCACGTGCAAGCATATCGATAGATTGTCCTGTAGTACCTTTGATGAATTTAGCTTTAGACACAGCAATGAAACCTCTTAGAACCATAGTGTAGTGATGTTTCCATTCCTCTGGAACTTCACCAAGTTGGAAGGTTCTTGTGATATCAGTTGTGCCACCCATATATTGTCCTCCACTATCAAGTAGGAAGAATCCAGTTCCTTTTACAGTCTTACTTGATTCTTTAGTAGGTTCATAGTGGATGATTGCACCATTTTCATTCCAAGATGCAATAGTATCAAATGATACATCAAAGAACTTAGGATCTCTCTTTCTAAATTCAAGAACTTTTTCAGCCATTTGGAATTCGTCAATATGTTCACCCTTAGAATACATATCTTTTAGAGTCTTCATAAATCTGAATACTGCAAGACCATCTCTAATATGAACATCTTTATTATTCTTAGTTTGAACATCATTCTTAATAGCTTTCATTAAGATAGATGGGTTAGTCTTATCGATAATTTCATTATTATTCTTGATTACTTCTACGAACGAATAATTAGTCTTAGACGTATCAACAAGTACTTTTTCGCCATTTAATTCACTTAAGAATTCAATAAAGCTATTATATGGTTTAACTTGAATCTTATTAGTTCTAATAACACTTTGAGCTTCTTCGTTGAATTTAGAATCAGTAAAGAGTACTGTTTCTTTTTGTCCAACAAATAGGAATGAATAGAATACTGGGTTAGCTGGAACATCACTACCTCTTAAATTTAAGAGGAATGCGATATCATCAAGTGTTGCGATAACGTGTGATGTGGCGCCTAGTTCATCTATTTTAATTCTTAATTCTCTAAGCTTTGCCTTAGTAGTTTCACCTGATAAGTTTTGAGGGAGAGCCCAAATTTCTTTATTAGGTAGTAAACCTCTTCCTTCATAGAATTCATCTACTAAGTTTTTATCAGTTACAACTTCTGCGTACTTCTTAACTTGTTCTGTAAACTTATATGAGAAGAATCTACCATCAAAACCAATTCTCTTACCATTAAGTTCAGTTTGAATATATTCCATTAAAGATGGGTAACCTTCAGTATCCATCTTCATAAGTTTGATAGGTAGACCTCTTAGGTCTCCTTCAGCTTGAAGAAAATATCTACCATCTGTCCAAAGGAATGCTTCATCACGAGTAAAAATCGCAGTTCCATTAGATCCATCAAACTGTGTCATATATGTTCTTTCTTTAAAATAATTGTTTACGTATTCTGAAGAATGGTCATCTGCATTTGAAACGATATATGCATCTAATCCATTTTTCTCCATTTGTTTTCTTAGGTTTTTAATTCTAT
>JAILNJ010000026.1 GCA_024691665.1 Gammaproteobacteria bacterium
TCACCCCAAGTGATTCCATCCTTAGTTGAATTAATGCTGAATTCTGGTGTTGAAAGTTTTTTAGCTTCGTCTCCACCAGTATTGTCTCCAGTATTGCCAAAACATCCAGACAGGACTAAAAAGCATAGAGGAAACAACGTGAGTTTACTTTTTTCCATATATAAATACCTCAACTACATAATTACATTATCTATCGTATTTGACCGAAACAAATTAGTAAACTTTTTTATTTTGTGGTAAACATTTTAGGTTGTTTATTAAAAGTTTTATGATTTGTTTACTAAAAAAGATGCGCCAGAACGCATCCTTTTAGTTGTATTAATAAGTATTTTTTATTCAAATAACCACTTTAAGTTATCGTAATTACCATAGGTAGCTTCCCAGCAGTTGTGATCAAGTTCTGGGTAAACAGTTAAGCTAACATCTGCGCAAGCTTCTTTTAATCTATCGTACATACGTTTGCCTTCTTCAGGAAAAACTGTAGTATCTAAAGCACCGTGGAACAAACGGAATTTAATATTTTTGATTCTTCCTGAATTCCAATACATGCCACCACCACAACAGATAATAGCTTTATTAAATAATTCAGGTAAACACATCATTACTGAATAAATTCCATATCCGCCCATAGAGATGCCTGAAGCATTAAATCTAGTTTTATCTACATCATCTCTATCATAGATACTTTTAACTAGCGCTAATAAGTCATCAAACATTTCGTACCAAGTATCTTTATGACATTGTGGAAAAACACAAATACCATCTGACAAAGGTGAATCTTCTCTATCTAATGCATTGAGAATTACAGAACCTTCAAAATTATCAAAATTAGTGCCTCTAGATCCTGCTCCATGGAGGTGGAACATTACAGGATACTTCTTTCCTTTTTGATAATTCTTTGGGTAATAAAATAAGTAATGGATTCCTCTAAATTCTAATTTTTCACATCTTGCCATATAAGTTATATCCTTTATTGTTTTCTAATGCTTTTTTAGCAATATCTATTAAGTCTTTTACTGTGTCTTTTGATACACCTTCAGTAGTGTCATCATAACTATGTCCTGAAGGTATAAACTTATTTGCATCTAAATCTGTTCTACCTGTTAGGAAGAATACCCATAAGATGCCACATAATGTTCTTCCCATCTCGTTGAGATGATATCCATCTCTATCTAAGACATCTCCATATTTTTCTCTAGCTAATTTAATAGCTTCACCACTAGGAATAATATATGGGATTCCACTCTTTTTGCTTACTTCAATATAAGCTTCTTTAATATCTCTATCCATTGCGGCTTGATCCATTGGATTAGAGCCATATCTTTCATGAGAGAAATTCTTAGAATAACTCCATGTTTTATGTAGTAAATATGTTGCATCACTATAATCTCTAATACCCTTCATTAAATTAGTTAATTCAGGGAAAAATGTAGATGCATCACATGAATCACCACTTCTTTGTTGGAAAGTAATGAAATCATATTTTCTATAAGTTAATCCTTCAAAAATATCACACCATTTAACTGGGTTTCTATTTCCATTTTCATATAGTTCATATGGCTTATCTTTACTTAAGAAATTCTTCCAATGTAAATCAATTGGGCATCCTCCTATATATAAAACATTAATATTAATATCTAGTCCCATTGCCTCTGCAATTTGATGGACATAAGTAGAGGTATCAACCGCAAAGGAATTACCAACACAAAGAATATTCATATTACTTTAATAACTCCTTAACATCAGAAATATGTTCTTTATATTTTGCATCATTGTTAATAAAGTTATCTCCACAAATAGAAGTATACATTTTTAATTTAGGTTCAGTACCTGAAGGACGAACAACAATTGTGGTTCCATTATCTAAGAATAACTTTAGTACATTAGATTTTGGCAATCCATTTACGCCCTTCTCGTAGTCGATAATATCAATGACTTTGTAGTTACCAATTTCTCTAATTTTGTTTCTAAAACTGTCCATAATCTCACTCATTTTAGCAAAACCAGATGATCCTTCGAACTCAAAGGAGTCTAAATAGTTAGAGAAATAACCAAATTCATCATAAAGTTTATTAAGTTTACTAATTAAAGAAATACCTTGATGTTTATAATAAGCAAACATTTCAGCGATAAGGAAAGTACCATCCACTGCGTCTTTGTCTCTAACATAACCACCACTTAAATAACCATAGCTTTCTTCAAAACCAAAGATATAACGATTTTCTTCACCTTTAGTTTCTAATAAGCCGATTTGTTCGCCAATAAATTTAAATCCTGTAAGGACTTCAACAATTTGTACACCATATTTATCCGCTACTTTCTTAACCATATCTGTTGTGACAATAGTTTTAATAGCAATTGGGTTTTTAGGCATCTTATTGTGTTTAATTCTTAAAGAACAAATGTAGTCAAGTAATAAGACACCAACTTGGTTACCTGTTAAAAGTTTATAGTCATCTTTATCTTTAACTGCTATACCAACACGGTCAGCATCAGGGTCAGTAGCGATCAAAATATCAGCATTATTCTTTTTAGCGTATTCAATGCCAACTTGCATTGCTTCTTTGATTTCAGGATTTGGATATGGACAAGTTGTAAAATTTCCATCTGGTTCTTCTTGTTCTTTAACAACAATAACATTATTAAATCCAGATTCTTTAAGAATCCTAGTTACTGGTTTTAATCCTGTTCCATGAAGTGGAGAATAAATGATTTTTACGTTCTTATCAACAGGTTCATCAACAAGTAAAGTTTCTTCCTTTACACGGTTGATAAACTTTGTATATAAATCATCTTTAATAATTTCAATTTTGTTTTCTTTTAAAAGCGCATCATAATCACCATGTTTTGGATCTTTGAATACATCAAGAGCATTTATTTCAGCAAGAATCTCCGAAGCTGCTTGAGTGGTGATTTGACAGCCATCACTTCCATATACTTTATAACCATTGTATTTAGATGGATTATGGGAAGCTGTAACCATAATACCTGCAGAACAATTAAGTTCTCTAACCGCATAACTTAAACAAGGTGTAGGCATAAGTTCTTTATAAATATGAACTTTAATTCCGTTAGCGGCAAAAACCTCTGATGCAGTATGTGCAAATAAGGTTGATTTGATTCTAGAATCAAAGCTAACTGCAATACTAGGATTTTTTGGATATTTCTTTAAAACATAATTAGCTAAACCTTGTGAGGCTTTTCTAACCATATAAATATTCATTCTATTAGTTCCTGCACCAATAACTCCTCTAAGTCCACCAGTGCCAAATTCTAAATTACGATAAAAGGCATCTTCTATTCTTTTATCATCATTTTCTATATCTTTTAAATCTTTTACTAAATCTGGGTCTTCTGTAGCGTGTTCAACCCATTTTTTGTACTCATTATAAATATCGATATTGCTCATTTAATAGTTCCTCGCTATCACCGATATTTTATACCAGCAAAATAATGTTTTTAATAAAACAGTTCGAGTTTTTCACATAGTTAAAAGAACATTTTGAAAAAGAAATATAATTTCTTAAATTTAAAAGTTTACTACAAGTTAAGAAAACAAATAGTTTAGTTTACAAAACAAAAAGGGCTTATAAGGCCCTATTCTGTTTTTTAAGTTTACTAAGCGGTTTTATTTTCTTTTTGTTTTTTAAGGTTTACTAATTTCTTGATTAAATGATAACCACCAATGAATAAAGCCATATAAATGAAATAAAGTAGCATTACCACTATGGTGTATAAAACTTGGATTCCATTAACCATATTAGTGATGATGAAGAATGGAGTGCCACTATCTCTCATTAAGAACATGTAGTTAGATTGATAATCTGTTGGTTCTTGAATGATATCTACCACTAAAGCAATTAATTCAAATGTTAAAAGGATAATACCCACAATCCAAATGTTCTTGATTTCCATCTTTGCTAACTTTGTTAGAGTAATGTAAATCGCAGCAAAACCACTGATACAGTGTGTAAAGACAGAAACATTAACGTGGAATGAAAGAATTGGTGATGTAAAGATATTACCTGCTAAATATGTACCAGCGATACATGCTATGTAGCCAAAAATCATCGTGAAATCTAAAGCAGCTTCTTGAATTCTTCCTTTACCGAATCCTGCGACAGGAAGAGAAATCAAAAGGATTGAACATAAATATAAAGGTAAAACTCCTCTAAATGCCCAGAAATCATGTAATTCAAACATATGAAGAATAATCTTCACCACTTCCGCGGTGATCATTACAATCGCTGCTACTTTTAATACTTTAAATTGTTTTTCTCTTGGTTTATCTTTGTTCTTTTTATAACAAAGAACCGCTAATAAGGTTGTAATGATAATAGCGATAGTTACAAAAACTAAATGTTGCCATGAAAACCAACCTTCAGCTTCATACAAACTAGGTCCAAAACCAAAATAACGCCCAATATTTTCCCACATAATTTAAAACTCCTTTAAAGTGTAGTATTGATATCAATTACTGATTTGTTGCTTAGTAATTCATGATTAGACAATATCTTATTTAACTTATAAACGCTAATATAACCTAAAATTGGAACAAATAACATAACTAAATAAATAATAGTCCAGTTGGATTTAAATTTTCTGTTATGCATTTTTCTTTGATTCATCACATATGTGAATGCGCACATATTATCACTATAAATTAATAAAATGGATTCAATAATCGAGGCAGTACCAATAGCATAACCAATAGTGCCTATAATGAATGAACTTACTACTGCTAAAGCAAATATAATGACCACTATTACGATTGTCTTAACAAGCATAATTTACTTATGCAATATAGTTGTTATAGCCACTATGATTTATGATGCAAATCATGTGGTTAACACAGATGAAATATTAAGTACTATTTTGAATAATAGATTTTTAATTCCTTCCATTATAATTACCGCTATCTGCATTATTGCAAAGTTAGTAGTGGGAATTATTTATGGGAAAAACGGGAAAGATAATCCTCTTAAATTCATATTCATAATGAAATTCGTAAATCTTCCTATGAATTTATTCTTAATTGTTTTAGCAATTGCTTTATATTTAAGTTCTTCTCTAGCAATGGCAATTGCTTGTTTATGCTTA
>JAILNJ010000111.1 GCA_024691665.1 Gammaproteobacteria bacterium
GCCCAAGTGACTGCTCTAACTATGTCTACGCTTCCACCTAAGCCATATCTTTTTTATGGATTCTTATCTCAAAATAAGACAAAGAGAATGGAAGAATTAGAAGAACTAAGTAATTATCCATTTACATTAGTGTTCTATGAATCACCTCATAGAATTCATGAAACATTAAAAGAAATGTATAAAGCTTTTGGGAATAGACAAGTGTCGCTCTCAAGAGAATTAACTAAACTATATGAAGAAACTTTATACTTTAATCTTTCTGAATATAGTGAAGTAGACCCTGACCTTAAAGGCGAAATGGTACTTGTGGTAGAGGGCAAAAGCCACGAAAAGATTGAAAAATCTATGGATGAAATATTAATTCTCTTAGAGGAATTAATAAAAAATGAAAATATAAGTGTAAAAGATGCTTCAAAAAAGCTATCAAAGATGTATAATTTTAAGGCAAGTGAAATTTATAACTTGTATGTGAGGAAAAACAAATGAAAATATTAGCCTTCATCGCAAATGGTACAGAAGACTCAGAACTCGTAAATACTATATCACTCTTAAAGAGAGCTAAGATAGATAACTATCTAGTATCTGTAGAAGACAGAGAAGTCATGTGCTCACACGGACTAAAAGTTAAGGCAGATGCTAAATTAAGTGATCTAAGTTTAAAAGCTCTTCGTGATTATGATGGAATCTTTATCCCAGGTGGATCAAGAGGAGTAGCTGCGTTTAAGAATACTGAATCACTATTAGAATTAATTCGAATGTACGCCTTAAGAGCTAAACCAATTATGGCAATTTGTGCTGGACCTCAAGTCCTCGCTAAAGCTGGTATTATGGAAGGCGTTAATTTCACCTGCTATGATACATGTGAAGAAGAGATTACTATGGGAATCTATCATAAAGAAAAAGGCGCTATAAGAGATAAGAATATCATCACATCAAGAAGTGCTGCATATTCATTTGATTTTGCCTACGAAATTATTGAATATTTAAAAGGAAAGGAAGCGGTAGAACTTGTTAAGAAACAAATTCTACTTGAGGTATAAATTATGAGTAAGAATTTTTATATTACAACCCCAATTTACTATGCATCAGGAAGACTTCATCTTGGTAGTGCATCATCAACTTGTTTCTGTGATTCATATAGTAGATACATGAAACAACTTGGTTATGACTCAAGATTTATGACTGGTCTTGATGAACATGGTCAAAAAGTAGAAAAGAAAGCAGAAGAGAGAAACTTAACTCCACAAGACTATACTGATAAACTCGCTGAAAGAGCTATTAACCTCTGGAAGTATTTAAAGTGTGATTATGATAAGTTTATTAGAACTACTGATGAATCACATGTTAAACAAGTTCAACAAATCTTCGATATGATGCTTAAGAATGATGATATCTACTTAGGTGAATATGATGGTTGGTACTGTGTATCTTGTGAAACATTCTTCACAAACAGTGAAGTTGGTGAAGAACATATTTGTCCATCATGCGGTAAGAAAGTTACTACAGTTAAAGAAAAATCATATTTCTTTAGATTATCTAAGTATCAAGATAGACTTCTTAAGTTTATTGAAGATAACCCAGATTTTATTAAACCTGAAGGAAAGAAGAATGAAGTGGTTTCATTCATTAAAGGTGGACTTGAAGATTTATCTGTATCACGTTCTACATTTAAGTGGGGAATTCCTTTACTTAATGATCCTAAACACGTTGTATATGTATGGCTAGACGCTCTATTTAACTATCTCACAGGACTTAACTTCCTTGAAGAAGATAAATCATTATATGAGAAATATTGGTTAAATGGTAAGACAGTCCATGTAGTTGCGAAAGATATCTTAAGATTCCACGCAATCTTCTGGCCAATCTTCTTAATGAGTATTAATGTTCCAGTTAATTATCAATTATTCTGTCATTCATGGTTCTTAATGATGGGAGAAAAGATGAGTAAATCAACTGGTAATGTAATCTATCCAGAAACATTTGTTAAGAAATATGGACTAGATTCATTTAGATATTATGTTTTAAGAAACTTCCCATACGCACAAGATGCAGTATGTACTCCGCTTGATTATATTCAAACTTATAATACTGAACTCGTTAATGACTTTGGAAACTTAGTATCAAGAACTCTCTCTATGGCTAATAAATACTTTGGTTCAAAGGTAAGAAATATAAGAAGTGATAATGAATATATCGTAAGCTTTGAAAAGTTCTTTAGTGAAGAAGTTGAAAACTATCATAAAGATATGGCTGAATACAAAATTAATAATGCCTTAAAAGACATTAATAATATTGTATCTAGAACTAATAAGTTAATTGATGAAACAATGCCTTGGGCATTATATAAAGAAGGAAATATGGAACTCCTTGAATCAGTAATCTATCATTTACTTGATGCGATTAGAATGGAGTCAATTCTTTATGTTCCATATTTAATTGATTCAACTGAAGTAATCTTTAATGTATTAAATGTAAATGATGATGAGAAAGATTTAACTAACTTAAAACCATTTACTAAAGAAGTTTATGAAACTTCTATGCTTGAAAAAGCATTATTCCCAAGAGAGAATGATCCTGAAAAAGCTAAGGAAGAAATCTTAGTTGATATGGAAGAAGAATTAAAGAAGGATATCTAGTATGCCAAAACAACTTACGAAACAAGAGCAGCAGAAGAAAAGTAAAATCATTAATACGGTTGAAACATTCGCTATTGTAGTATTTAGTTCATTCTTAATGTCAGTTTCAACTATGATATTCTTAAATCCAGTAAAACTTTACGCAGGTGGTGTAACTGGTATTGCCCAAATTATTCTTCATGCTTTAGGATTAATTTCTAAAGGTAAAGAAGGATTTAATGCATTTGAAGGATATCTTGGTTTAGTTAACTTTATTTTAATCTTCCCATTCAATATCCTTGCGTGGTTTAAATTATCTAAAAAGTATGCGATGTATACTACCGCATCAACTATTATTCAATCTTTATTCTTATCACTCCATGAAATGTTTGGTAAGGTTCAAGTATTCTATGATGCAACATCAGGAACTTATGATGTATTAAGTTGTGCAATTGTTGCCGGTCTTCTTGGTGGTATCGCTAATGGACTATTAATGAGAAGAGGTGCTACATCAGGTGGTATAATCGTCCTCTGTCAATACTTAAATCTTAAGAGAGGTAAATCAGTAGGATTTATCAACTTACTCGTATCAGGCTCAATTATGGCTGTTGGTGCACTACTCACATTCTTCTCAGGAGCTGAAGGTGCATTTGGTGCTGCACTTGGTACTGCACTCTATACATTCATTAACTTCCTAATTGGTAGCCTTACACTAGACTGGATACACACAGCTTATAATAAAGTTAAGCTTGAAGTAATCACAGAAAAAGGACAAGCTATCGTTGATGATCTTATGAAAGAACTTCCTCACGGAATTACAATTGAAAAAGGTATCGGCGCTTATTCTAAACATGAAAAAGATATCTTAAATGTAATTATCCAAAAACACGAAACTGCCTACTATATTAAGGCAGTACGTGAGATAGACCCTGAGGCATTTGTAGTAGTAGTTCCTATCACAAACATCTTTGGAAAATTCGTCCAAAAAGTAATAGATATGTAATATTTAAAAGGCTAACTATAGTTTCAAATAGTTAGTCTTTTATTATTTATATATTAAATTTTTAATATGTATTGCCTAAGAATTATCTTGGGAATAAAATAAACTTGTATGATACAAGTAAAAAACCTAGTAAAAATTTATCAAACTGGAGATAGTGAAGTAAAGGCATTAGATAATGTCTCTTTTACTCTTCCAGATAAAGGAATGATATTTATAGTAGGTAAAAGTGGTTCAGGTAAATCCACACTTTTAAATATGCTTGGTGGACTTGATGACGTTACATCTGGTTCTATTATGATTGGAGATAAAGATATCGCAACTATGACTCCTAGTGAACTAGATTCATATCGTAATCATTATCTATCAGTAATTTACCAAAACTATAATTTATTTGAAAAAGAAACAGTCTTAGATAATATCTTAATCTCATCAGCTATTTCGGGTAAAGATATATCTATGGAATACATTACTGAACTCTTAGAGAAACTTGATGTCGCAAATATTGAGAATAAAAAGGTAGTAAACCTATCAGGTGGGCAGAAACAAAGAGTCGCAATTGCTCGTGCAATAGTAAAAGAACCAAGACTCCTTCTTGCGGATGAACCAACTGGAAACCTTGATCACAAAACTGCGAAGGTGATTTTTGATATCTTAAAGAAAGTATCGGAAAAAACTCTTGTGGTAATAATATCTCACGATAATGATTCTGCGCTTGAATACGCAGACGAAATCATTAGAATCACTGATGGTCATATTGATTCACATGATTTAAGAAATAGATATTATAGAAAGAATACTGATAACTTAATCATGCTTGATGAAACTCAAGAGATTGATAAAGAAGTAATTAGTAAAATTAATACTGCCTTAAAAGATACTGATTACCGTTTAGGTTATAAAGATAAATTATACGTAAAGAAAGAAGAAGATAACTATAAAGAGGAACATCTAGAACTTAAAGAGAATAAGTTCAACTTTAAGCTATCTTTAAAGAGTGCGTGGGAGTTCGTTAAGAATAATGTCTCAGTATTCGTAATGAACTTCGTTATCTCATCACTCTTAATAGTTCTTTTAGTATTATCTATGTGCTTCGCATCTTTAGATACTCGTCCTGCGATGAAGACAGTGTCTCGTAAATTTAATATGAAGACAATGTCATTAATCAAAGGTTATTCGTATACTAACGACCCTAATGACGTTAATAGTAGCCACTTCGTATTCTTAAATGATAAAGACTTTGAGATGTTTAAAGATATTAAATATCGTAAAGTTTATTCAATCGATATGTATATCCCAAACAGTACTAACTATAATATGGCAATAGGTAGAGTTACTAAAGATAATGCCTTTGGTGGATTCTATGCTCAGACAGGTCTTGGTGTAGTTGATAGTGATATGGATTATTTAAAGTTTGTGTTTGGTGAAAACTTTGAACTAGCCGCAGGATCTTTAGATGGCCTTGAATCATCAACTAAACTTATTATCACGGACTATTTCGCAGACTCAATTCTTTATATTGACAAGAATACTAAGAAGTCTCTTCAATCAAAAGATTCTAATGACCCTTATCAAAAACTCTTCAATAGAGTATTTAATGGTCGTTATGAAATAGGTGCAATCATTAAAACTAATTATAAAGCGCAATATAGCTATTTACTTGATTCAATTAAGAAGAAATCAAAAGATCCTAATAACGCTGGGGCAATCGCAAACGAAGTATCTAGTAGCCAAACACTTAAGTCATTCTATGATGATGTTTTATCACGTCTAGCTTATGGTTATACACTTAACCCTAATTTCTATAATGACTATATTAACTTTAAAGATTTCGCTATGCTTAATAATTGTTATATCCTTGATGAACGTTATGAAGATATATCTAAGAGTGATGATGGTGCTGACTTAAGAGCGGATGATACACTAAACCCTGGTGAAATCAAAATGAATAAGGCTCTATATGAATCATACTTTAAGATTACACTAGACGCTACCCAATCAAACTTTGAAGAGAAGACTATCTATATTAAACATTTAGGTTACGAAGAAACAGTAAATGATGAAGGAACTGTGATTGATGAATTAAGAGTAGTAGGTATCTCATCAACATCTAATAGTGAGTACTTAGTAAATAAAGAAACAGTAGAAAAGTTAAATAGAAAAGTAATAGGCACATACGCTATTATGATCTATGATTCACAAGATATCGTAGATGCCTATAACCTTG
>JAILNJ010000063.1 GCA_024691665.1 Gammaproteobacteria bacterium
CATTCTTTAGTGATGATTTAATTCAAAGATTTGCGAAATATAGCGTTGAAATTGCAAACGCATATAAAAAATAAAATTTAATGTAGGACGAAAAACATGAAGTACATTTTTACATCAGAGGCTGTCACTGAAGGACATCCAGACAAGCTTGCGGATAGAATTGCAGATTCAATTCTAGACGAAATTATTAAAAAGGATAAAAACGCTAGAGTAGCATGTGAAGTATCATGCACTAAGAACCATGTGTTTATCTTTGGAGAAATTACTCCAGCTCAAAACGATGAATTTTATAAAAACATCGCTAGACAAGTAATCAAAGAAGTTGGATACACTAAAGAAGAATATGGTTTTTCAGATAAAGTAGATATCTTAGTTGATATGAATACTCAATCAGCAGATATTGCTCTTGGCGTAGATGAAAAAGAAAATAAAGACTTAGGCGCAGGAGACCAAGGTATTATGTTTGGCTATGCAACAAATGAAACTCCTGAATATATGCCTCTTCCAATCGCACTTGCACAAAGACTCGCATTAAGACTTGCGACTGTAAGAAAAGAAGGAATCATTCCATACTTAAGACCAGATGGAAAGACTCAAGTATCTGTAGAATATGATGGTACCAAAGCTTTAAGAGTTGATACAGTACTAATTTCAACACAACATGATCCAAATGTTACTGTTGAACAAATTAAGAAAGATATAACTGAAGAAGTTATTAAAAAGGTGATAGAACCAAGACTATTACACAAGAATACAAAGATTTTAGTTAACCCTACAGGAAACTTCGTAATTGGTGGACCTGCAGGTGATACTGGTCTTACTGGACGTAAGATTATCGTAGATACTTATGGAGGAAGAGCTCGTCACGGTGGAGGTGCTTTCTCAGGTAAAGACCCAACTAAAGTTGATAGATCTGCAGCTTATGCTGCAAGATATGCAGCTAAAAATATTGTTGCTGCTGGTCTTGCATCACAATGTGAAATCCAATTATCTTATGCAATTGGAATTTCTGAACCTATTTCAATTTATGTAAATACATTTGGTACATCTAAATTATCAAATAAAGAAATAGTTGAAATCATTAATAAGACATTTGATTTTAGACCATCAAAGATTATTAAGACATTAGAACTTAGAAACCCTATCTATAAGAATATAAGCTGTTATGGCCACTTTGGTCGTCCTGACCTTGGAGTGCTTCCTTGGGAAAGACTAGATAGAGTTGAAGAATTAAAGAAGTACGTTAAATAAAAAAATGCGCTGAGCGCATTACTTATATTTATTCTTATCTTTAAATTTAGGGATTGGATCGTATCCACCCTTTGAGAAAGGATTACATCTTAGAATTCGCCAAAAGGTAAGTAGTGAAGCATAGAAAAAGTTATAGTTCTCATATGCATCTATTGCATAGTTAGAACAAGTAGGCTCATATTTACAAGTCTTCATTCTTCCTTCTGTTCCCTTTTGGTACATTCTAATAAGCTTAATAGCTAGTCTATTTCTCATAAATATATTTTAACATAAGGAGGTAGCTATATGGAATGGTGGGCAATTTTATTAATTATACTATTTGCTTTACTTCTTATATGCTTCATTATTGGTTTTTTCATTTGGAAACAAGCTATGGTTACAGCTAAACCTGAGACATATCTAAATTCTCCAACTGATGACCCAATAGAAATTCAAACTAGAGAGTTTGAAGAAAAGGTCGATTATTCACTTAAGAAAATGAATCTTGAAGATTGTTGGATTAAAACAAGAGATGGACTCAATCTTCATGCATATTATAGAGAATCATCAGTAAGAACTAATAAAGTAGTTATTTCAGTTCATGGTTGGCATGGTGATGCCTTAAGAACTTCTGCATTACATACTCACTTCTTAGTAGACTATTCATTCAATATCTTATTCCTTGATATGAGAAGTTATGGTCAAAGTGAAGGTAGATATACTACATATGGTATTAAAGATGCAGAAGATCTTCTTGAATGGATTGACTATGTAGTTGATAGATTTGAAGGAGATGTATCTATTGCGCTACTCGGTCTTTCAATGGGTGGAACTACTGTATGTAATGTAGCTGATAGAGTTCCTCATCAAGTTAAATGTATTATTGATGACTGCGGCTTTACATCAGCTTATGAAGAACTAAAACACGTTTTAAGAACTAAGAAGATTCCACTAGCTCCATTCTTCCTCGTATTCGCAAACATTATTAACATTATGGTTAATAAGTATAGTTTAAAGAAAGAATCAGCTATTAAGTCACTTGAAGGTTCTAAAGTTCCAGTACTCTTTATTCATGGAGCTAAAGATGAATTAGTCCCAACTTATATGGCTAAACAAAACTTTAACGCTTGTACAAGTGAAAAAGCCATTCAAATTTTTGATAATGCGCCTCATGCGAGAAGCTATTTCTTAAACAGAGAAGCTTATAAAAAACTCGTATTAGACTATCTCGCAAGGAAGTTATAATGGATAAGAAATATAATGATTTAGTATATCTATTTAATAGACTTACTGATAGAATTGAATATTTATTTGATATTGATAAGGAAAAGGCCTTCACATATGCGATGTCAATTCTAGCGCTTGATGATGTGCCATCATTTAATGGTGTATCAGAAGAAGCTAATCTTTCGATTGAATCTTATTTTAAAAGATTTAAGAAAGATTAGCTTCTTCTGATACACCATTAAATGATGGCACATCATCAAGCGCTAGAATTGACATCGCATATGTGAAGGCCTTTTCCTTATCAATATCAAATAAA
>JAILNJ010000064.1 GCA_024691665.1 Gammaproteobacteria bacterium
TAAGCGTCGTTTTACTGGCGAAAATGGTGCTGATGGTATGTCGTTCACCGAATTTACTTACCAGCTTTTGCAGGGCTACGATTACCTCTACCTTAACGAGCATAGAATTCAATATGAACTGTTTTATTATGAATGGCACTAAAAGCTATTTCATTTCTTGGGTTAAATAATAATCTATAAATATTTATGATATTTCTAATATCAGCATATTCAAAGAATGCCATTGCACCATAAACTGTGTATGGTATTTTTTCTTTAGCTAGAATCTTTTCAATTGCATACATCTGACTATTATTGCGATAAAGAACTGCCATATCTTCAAATGATTCTCCTTTTAGATTCATTTGTTTGATTCTAGTTGCTACTTCGATTGCTTCATCAGTTTGATTGATGAAATCTTTATAGATGACTCCTTGCAGAGGTTCAATATGTGATACTAAATCTTTTTCTAACCTATCAACGTTATAAGATATTAGTTTATTAGCAAGTTTTAGAATCTCTTTATTGCATCTATAATTTTCATTTAAGATGATTATTTCATCGCATTTATCTTTAAAGTCATTAAGAATTGCAATATCAGATGATCTAAAGGAATAGATTAATTGGTCTTCATCACCTACCATAAAGATATTTTCATATTCTTCTGATACTTTCTTTATTAGTTCATATTGAATAGAATTAGTATCTTGGCATTCATCAACTAAAACATATTGATATTGACAAGCAAATTTAAAGTAATCTGGATCTGCTTCACAGAGCTTAAGGAATAATGGAACTAAATCATCAAAATCCATCATCGATGATTTTCTTAATACTTCTTGATATTCTGTATATACTGCATTTAGTATTAGCCTATCTTCACCTTGAATGTTATCAATCTTGATTCCATTCTTGATTTTAGATATAGCTGATACAAAAGGGATATTTGAATAATCTTTGTTGTATTTAGATAATATCTCTTTGATGATTCTTGATTTATCATAGTCAGTTATTATTTCGGGCTCATATTGGAATCCTACTTTCATATAGTTTCCTAGTTCCTTTAAAGATACATAACAATAACTATGAAACGTTCCAATGAATCCTCTACTTTCCCTACCCAATATTGAATAGAGTCTATTACGCATTTCACGAGCTGCTTTATTAGTAAAAGTGAAAGCTATTATTTCATTTTCTGGTACACCTTTACTGATAAGATAAGCTATTCTATTAGTTAGAACTTTTGTTTTACCAGCACCAGCTCCACTCATAACTAATACTTTAGATGATGTAGTTACTACTGCTTGTCTTTGTTTATCATTTAATTTATCTAAATCTAGGTTCATAATCTTGGCCCTTCCACATATTCAATAACATACTGTAAGATGTTATTTTGTTTTGTTTCTTTATAACGCTTAGCGATGTATTCTAAAACCTTATCAACCTTTAGTTTTCTATCTAGATATAGATCTATCTTTTCTCTATTATCAATTAGATAACCTGTGACAATTGTGTATAGTCCTGGAATAACTGGATTTTTAAATTTGTAATACATCCAGATATAAAAGTCAGTATTAGAAAGGTAACGTTCTTTCACTTATTACGCCTTCAAATTCTTTTTTTAGGATTTCTAGTTCTTTATCATCAATTGTTTTACAGGCTAATTGATCTAGATAGATATTAAGTTTCTGAAACCTCTTCTTTGAAAATGTTAAATTATCCATAACCATCTTCCTTACTTCAATATCAAATAAATTGTTATCTTTTCTTAGTTGATAGTATTTAATTACTAGTAGCATTACCATATAAGGCAAAGCTTGTTCTAGATAAGCATCAAATGATGGAGGAAGTGGGTTATCATCTTCAGGTTTTCTTAATTCACCTTTTTCTACGTTATGTAAGAACTCAAGCCATTTAGGATCTGTTTTTGCAAGATTCATGTTATGTTGATTGAAATTTGTTTCTTCTTTAAAGTCAACAATCCTATATAACTGTTCAAAAGCAAATTTTTGAATCTTTGTTCCATAAAGTGGTACATCGTCTTTAGCGTATAAACTTGCAAGTTTATAAGCTACTCTACTTGCGTTATTGTTTCTAAAACGCATTTCATATCTTAGCCAGTAAGCATGAGTATCAGATTTACGTCTTGTAATTCTTTCCATATGCTTATCATAGATTACAAGCTCAATTTCTGAATTATTTCCACCGAACTGGATAGTCATTCCATCTTCAATGTTTCCTATTGGACGAGGTCTTGATTTAAAGACTGATGTGTATAATCTCTTACTTATCTTATCTAGCAGCCAAGGAAGATTTACAACATCTCCTTTGTAATCATCTATTGCAATATCAATTCTTTTAAAGTTAGCATTAAGCTGAGCCATAAAAAGAATCAAGTTGATCCAGTTTTTATCTTTGTTTCTAGTTTCAAAGTCTCTACAAGCATCACCTTTCATCTCAAGATGACACGTTCTTTGATAAGATGCATTAAGAGGTCCATCAAGTCTTAAGATAATATATTCACCAAGCATATATTGATAGTTATAATTATTTTGAGAATATTTACTACGGACTATTTCGAATGGTTTTACATTCATGTATACCGCAATCAGCCTAACCATTTCATGCACTTTAAATAATAATGAGTCTTGTTCATCAACATTTAATGGAAATGTGGCTGAGAAATAGTCTATTTTTATTTCTAATGTTTTCATATTCATTTCTCCATATTATCTAATTAACATCCAATTAATCCGGTTTGGTAGGCGTGCGGGGGGCTATTAGTATAGCCCCACTCGCACTTGCCTTTAACAAACCTTGATTTAATTTTGGAAGTTTGAGTTGTTACTAAACTAGTTATTGATTTTGTCATAGAATCTCGAATGACATTTATCAAGTTCTTCTTTTGGTGGAGATAGTTTAGTAAATGTATCTAGGTCTTTAAATTCTAAATTCTTCTTTTCTTCATAGCTAAATGATAGGAATGTAGAATCATATAGTCTTTGGTTTTTATAAGATAAATCTCTTATATTAATACAAAGGCTTTTCTTAACTCCTTTTGTAGCTGTGTCGTTTTCATCTTCTTGAGAGATATTTGTAATTAGTTTGTAGTAATAGAATTGATCAAACCAGTTACATATCTTTTGTAAAGTTGATGTTATTCCACGCAATATTACATAAGGAAGTGTTAAGTCATTACGTTTGTATTCACCTTTGCCATATCTTGATGACTTTCTTTCAACTCTTGATTTCTTAAGTTGGTATTTTTTTAAGAAATGTTTTGCAAGTTTAAATAATCCTAAGAATGGAAGATAATAAACAAACATAAGTAATGGATAATTCTTCTTTCTATCTTTAATGTTTATAAAGTATTCAGAGTTACCACGAATACGTAATGGTACTTGTTGACGCAACTGATAATCTACAAATATCTTGGCATGACGTTTTAGATCATGAGATACAGTAGAAAAAAATGTTGCTGCGCCATCTTCTCCAACAATCTTTTTATCATCATGACTGTTATACTCTTTATCAAATTCAGATAGAGATATAACAATGTATTCTTCTAACGGATAAATATCACATCTTTTATTTACTCTCATGTAATCGAAATTAAAGATCTTTGAATATTCATTAAACATTGGAGAATATATTGCATAATTTGAGATAATAAAACTCTTACGATCATTAAGAAGTCGATAAGCTTCAGTATATTCAACGTGTTCTGGATATTCTTCAGGATGTTCTCTTACCAATGCAAAGTTAATATCTTTGTATTTAGATTCGTAATCAAGAAGAATTGTTTCTAGTTCATCAATAAAATTCTCTTCACAGGCTAAGCTCAAACTCATATTGAGCAAGGTTTTACCAGTTCCAGGGCAGCCATTTATAAAGCATGTTTGTGTTAAATCATCACGAACAAATTCTCTTAATCTTTCGTGATTCTTTTGGAGTTTAAAGTTCGCTCTATTTAAGGCTCTTAAGAATACAAGTAAAGCAAGTAGTGGAATCAATATCCAAAGTGGAATGTATTTCAAATATGGATATATTAAAAGAAATAAGAATTTAAAGACAGAAAATACAACTAAGTAAGTTTCTAAATTAATCATTTTGACAAAGTAACAAATTATAAATATGATTACTTCGACTAATACTCTATAAAGAAAGCCACATGCAAAAAGTAATGCCAATGCTGAAAGAGTTAAAAATCTTCTATTATAGCTCATCCAATTTAGTGCTTTCTTTAGTGCGCTCTTTGTTAAATCTTTTGCTTTAGTTAAAGCAATATCTACTTTAATGTAAGCTAAAGCTAAAGGCGATGTTTTAATATTCATTTGGGTTCCAGCAAATGTTTCATGAAGGAAAATATAAAATATCAAAACTAGATTTAATCCATAGTTACAAAAATAGATGAATAAATTAAAGATAAAATCAAAGAAATTGGACAAGAATGTTAGTATAATATCTTTCATTCCTCTTTCTTTTAGTTCTATGATGTCTTCACCCACTCCATTTACGAAGGATTCAATTTCATTTAATGACTCAGTATAAATAACTTCTGAATTATCATTGTATACTTCGAAAAATGTTCTAAGTGGTTGAGCCTTCCAGATGTCACTAAATCTTATAGAAGTATTAACAAATGATTTTATATTAAGTAGGACTAGGGTTAGAATTAATCCTAAACCTAGCCCTATGTAAATCCAGAAGATTATTTTATTTATCTTCTTTTTAGCCACTTAGAGAATTTTCTTATTAACAAGAAGGCTCCATATATTAATAAGATTCCAAAGATAGATCCAACAGCAATCATAGAGATTTTAACTGCTTTGTTTGATTCCATCTTTTCTTTTAAGGCATTCATCCAACCTTCAACTTTTTCTGTGATTGTTTGAGTTGGAGCTACATAAACAACTTCTTCACCAGATGCATCTTTCATAACAATCATTTCTTGACCTTTAGTATTAGCTTTTACAGGATCAACAACATATACTGTCATTTCAGATTCATAGTAAGAACCATTACCTCTCATGATATTATCTACAAAAGTTTCAGTTCCTTCTTTTTTCAAAGAAAGTTCATAATCAGCTTCTAGGTTATTAACGTAGTTATAACCTTTCTTTAGTGCTTCTTTATAGATATCATTGATATTAAAATCTTCATTAGTTTTATTGATTAGTAATACTGATGTAGTGTAATCAGTTGAGAATCCAGCAATATATGAATATTGAGATTCAATTACTTGATAACTTATTGAATGAGATTTAATATCTTTATCATTTACTTTATAAGTTAAGCTAATTGAACTCTTACCAACTGTGATTTCAATCTTATAATCTTTAACAAGTTCTCCATCTTTCTTTAAGATGTATGGAGCAATTTCCCTAACTGCTTCATAAATATCGAAATCTTTTGTGATTACGAATTTATCGCATGAAGTATAGCCTTCTTTAGCATCACTTTCATCAACCGCTTTTGTAGGGCTTGAGTAACGTAAGTTAACTCCTGATGATAATACATAAATTGCACCACCATTAAATGATCCTTCATAAACATCAGTTAAAAGTCTAGATACTTCAGGCATTCTAACGTTAGGATTTGCGATGTTCATCTTAGTCTTAATGAAGTTAGTTAAGATTCTTGTGATTTCATCAAAGTTGTTATAATCACCATAGTTAAATCCACAATAGATATTTCCATCAGCACCAATCATTACACCTACATTACCAAGTGAATTATCAATTTTAACTGGCAATGCTTTAGTTAAAGTGAATCCTTCAATTGATGCGATTAATGTAAATGTGTAGTTAGTTGTATTATCTAAAGATGCATTATATGCATATGAGAATGATGCTTGATCTGTAACATCATCTTCACCAATAAATACTAATCCTGCTTCACATTGAGATAATAACCTCTTAGCATCGATATTTGATGAAGAATAAATACCAATTGGTTCAGCAATATAATATCCACCATTAGCAACACTCCACTTAGCATAAAGAGTCACATTTTCTGTTAATACATCACCATTATGTACTTCATTTGTGTATGCTTGGTCATAATACCAGCCATCAAATCTATAACCATTAACACTTGGTTGAGGTAGATTTCTAACTGTAAGCATTCTAACTGGAGCTACTTCACAAATATCACGAGTGTTAAATGTGATTAAGTATGTGATTTCATCCCACTTAGCATAAAGTGTAGTATCGTTATTAATAACGTCTCCATTATGTGCTTCGTTAGTATATGCTTGATCGTAGAACCATCCACCAAATGTGAATGATGCATTTGTAGGTTCTGGAAGATTACGTAACACACCACATTCAACAGATGCTACTTCTGCTTTACCACGAGCATCAAATGTAACTGTATGAGTAATTTCAGTCCATTTAGCATATAAAGTTGTATCATTGATTAATGTGTCATTAGCACGTGCAACACGTGTAAATTCTTCGTCATAATACCAACCATCAAACTGATAACCATTTGCTTGAGGTGTTGGAAGTTGAGGTAAACGTAATACACTAATTGATTCAACTTCAGCAAGTTCATTAGTATCAAATGTAACGATGTATGATAAATCAACCCATTTAGCATAAACTACTGTGTTTTCAGTTAATTCATCACCAACATTAGCTTTATGAGTAAACTGGTTATCATAATACCAACCTTCTACTTTTTGAGTTTCTGTAAATAGTCTTGGAAGTTCATCGATGTAATCAGTTGTTACTGATTCAGGGTTTTCCATAACACCAATAGTATTAAATCTTAAAGTATACTTATCATGAGTGAATTTACCATATAGAGTAATTGCAGATTCTAATACTGTGCCTTCTACTACTGGTGTAGTATAAGCTCTATCTGTATACCAACCATCAAATGTATAATGAGCTACAGTTGGATTAGGTAAATTTTCTAATACTCTAACTTTAACTGGTTCAATTACTACTAAGTTTTTAGTATCAAAAGAGACAGTGTATGTTTGAAGTTCTGGAGAGATTGCTAAATCATATAAAGCAAACTTATCTTCAAGATAATCATTCTCAGTTACCGCTTCACCATAGAAAGCTAAAATATCTAAATTACGCATACAATAGTCAATGTCAGCTAAGAAACTTCTTGTTTTGTATGTATGTTCACCATTTGTATCAGTGAACTTGAAATCAAAAGATGGAAGTTCATTGTATGTAACTACTTTAGATGAGAATGTATCTGAAATCTTAGAGAACTTTTCAGTTTCATCAGCAGGGATATAAATATGTTCAATATTTGAACCATTTCCACGGATTGTAGATATTTTCATATAACTATTACAATCAGTCGTTAAGTAGATATTTGGAATTGATTCTTGTGCATCAAAGTATCCATTATTACTACCAACAACTAAAGTGTTAGTATTAATTCCCGATAAACTATTACAGTTTTGATCCTTAGCGATAACTACATCAAATGTCATATCACTAATTAAACTTGTTTCGATTCTATCGTTTACTTTTAAAGTTTTAATTCTTGAATCAACTGCTATCATCTTTGAATTAAAATCACTTGTTTGAGTATATGATGGATATCCTGAAGTACCAGTATATCTAAGATAAGTAACACCTGCTTCAGTATAAGTAGCACTGTAGTTTGGTGTTATATAGAATGATTCTTCAGTGTATCTACATTCAGATGCTAACTTCTTTTCAAATGTTAAGTTATAATTAGTTTGAAAATCAGCTGCATAAGCATCAAAATAAATGCTTGACCAATCATAGTAATAATAATGATTAGCATTTAATCCAAGCAAACTATTAGCTACTGTTTGACCAGATAGATAATTTGGATTATCAAATGTACCTACATAGTAAACATTGTCAGCTGTTAAACCAGAGAGTGCTGAATTAATTTCAAGATGATTTGCTAAATACAAGTTAGTTATATGCATTGTTTTCAATACATCTTTACAGAAGTATCCGCTATCAAACATGATTAATGTATCTAGGTTTGTATAACCAGATAAATCAAAGTTTGCATAAGCTACTGTCTTTCCATTAACATAGGCTGGTAAAACTAGAGTAGTGACACTAGCTGGATCATCAGCAGGTTTTAGAAAGAATCTTCCCATTGAGGATGTGTAATCTAATTTTGCACCCATGAAGTTATAGACTCTATTCGCATTCTCATTAAAGTTTTCTAGTGCAACTACACTAAAGGATTCTTGAGCATTTCCTTCAGCCGCATGGACTTTTGGACCAAAAATGCTCAACATTGCCCCGAAAAAGGCAAGCACAAATGCAAACATTCCAATAAATAATTTTTTAAATTTCATTTTGAATTATTCTCCTATTTTAAATATTTGTTATTTAAGGCATAACTACCTTCGACAGTTTTGATTATGATCATCACGATGGTTATCATAATCGTCATAATACCTTGGACGTGCCATAAGAGTTCTAAAGAATAATCTAATTTTTATAACAACATAAATTAATAAACATGTACCTACTGCACCAAGTGCAACAAATATCCATGTTTTATTGTTACTAACTGTTTCTTTAACTGACTCTATGACATCATTTGCCCAAGTCTTAACTTTGTAATTAACAGATGATTCATTTTCTATTAAGTTTGGAGATAATATGTTATATGTATCTCCTTCGATTGTGTCCATCTTGATTTGAACATCGTATGTTTTGTTATCAAGAAGGTAATTGATTCTTAAGATCTTGAATTCATCTATTTTCTTATAATCTGATTCTTTATATTCTTGTCCTGTAAATATCTTCCATAGCCAAGCTTTATCATCGTAATCAAGCAAAAGCTCATAGCGATATTTCTTAGCTGGATTAGATACTGATGAGAAAGAGCCTTCTTTAAATCCTTGATAATTAAATAGACCTAAGATTCCACCTCTAGATTTATCAGGAGTAAGCGATTTTAAAATCGTATGAGAATCTTCAGGTAACCAAAATTGATACCATTCTTTATTAGAATTAGAAATTGTATATTTTGTATCAACTCTGTAAACTTTATCTGGATTAATAGCAAGGTTGAAATGAACCATGTGCATATATCCACCAAAGACTGCATCATAATAACTTTGTGCTTCGATGTCAGTTACATACTCATAAGCATGAGTACATAGTTGCATTGCATTGTGCCCATCATTTTTAGGAGTAAGACCTAAATCAAACATCATTTCACCTTCACACTTTCCACCAAATTTCACATCGCCTGGATCAGGATCAGTCAAATATTGTCCCTTATCTAAGCCATATGTGAATCCTTGGAAGTTGTAGGTTTGTTTTAAATCTATTCCAAAGAATCCTTTTGTCTCAACTCCAGCAATTGGTGTGATATGTAACGTTAAATCATAGTCTTTTATATGATAATAAGTCGAATCATACCAATTCATATTAAGATCATCTTGATCTTGTTTAGTATCATAGAGGTTATATACTTTATTAGATTCTTTAAACTGAGTTATTGTGACAAACTCACTTGGAAGATAACGTGACGTCCAAATGAGATATAAATAACCTAGTTTAGAATTATCATAAGCATATGAGTCCCAATATAATCCTAAATATGTATCAGCTTCTAAATATTCTGGTTCTATATCTAAGTTAGATAAGATATACTCCCATGTCTCATCTTGGGCATGAGAATACCAGGATATATAAGTTGAGATTTGAGATTGAGAGAGAGTCGAGAAATAATCTATTCCACTTGCATCTCTCATCTTGACCATCTTGTAATAGAATGTTTGATATGATGAATCTTTGTAGTAATTAAGATGCCATCTTTCTAGTTTTCCTGTACGAACATAGTTTTCTACTTCTGATTGGATAACTGTATCGAATTCAGAAGTCTTCTTTTCAGCAGCACTAACTGTTGTACTTCCTAAAAACAAGAATAAAAGCAATATAAGAAAGGTACTAAAAATAAATACTAATTTCTTTTTCATTGTTTGGTCTCCTTATTTCTTGCTTTCTTTATTCCGATTAAACTAAGTAATAGTCCACCAATAATAAGGATGAACTTCCATAGTTTAGTGAAGATATATTTGATGATTTGTAAAATAAAGAGAGCGAGGGATGCTAGAAATGAGAAAAACTTTGAAAATAAACTTAATAACTTTGCCATTTGTTAACATCCTCTTTTTTCTCTATTTACTTTAGTTCTTCCTTATCTTCGTCATCAGAATCTTCATCATCTTCTTCAACTGGAGCTTCTTCTGATTCTTCAAACTTATGTTCAGTAATAAATTCTTCACACATTTGAGATGTCATTGGATCAGCAAAGAACCATTTGAAGTGTGTTTCACCAGGTTTATTAGATAGATCAGCTTTGATAGCAAAATATCTTGAGCCATCACTTTTATGACCTTTAATAAACTCTGCAGGGATATCTTCTAGAATTACTGTTACTACTTTGTCTCTTTCACCAAAGGTGATTGCTTTACCTTGAGCAAGTAATAGATAATCTAGAGTTGATTTCTTCATATGCTTATTTTTGTTATTTGGAACGAAATTAGCATATGTCTTAACAGGCTGATTAGGAAACTTAGGGTTTCTAACGCCTTCTTTGATTAATAGTTCTACTTTATTCTCAGAACTAAAATTGTTAGGTGCGTATACACGCGCCTCAATTTTGACTAAATTTTTCATTTTCTTTTTACCTCTTGTTTAAAATATTTTTTAGTTAAATAATTTAATACTAGTACTTCAATATTTTCACTTCTCCATACTTCTACAAATTCATTAGCTATATCGCTGGCTATTTCTTTATCGTGTGATAAAGATAAAATCATGTAGAAAATAGTTTGATAAGCTTCATTTAATGAAAGCACCGTATCTTTGTCTTTCTTCTTTACAAGAATTAACTCACCTAAGTAATCACAAAAGCTGAGAGCTTTATTAACTGGAGTTTTAAAGTTGAGTAATGTCTTATAAAAGATTGCTTTAGTTTCATAGATTTTGAACTTTGGTCCTAAACCTACTAATCCTTTACATTTACCAGAATCTGCAAGTTCTGATATCAATACTGAAACGTGTTTCATAGATGTACCATCCCTTCATTAGTTTTTAAGTATCGAGTGTTAATTGATTGCATCGCTTCAAATAACATCATTAAATCTTGGGGAGCATGTCGAAAATCTTATAACAATTGATACTTATTTTATTGGTGCTAAACAATCATAGCTATCACCTCCAAATCACAGGTAAGTCCACTGGGTCCTTATGGACTTAATGTGAATCAGGAATTTCTTTCCTCAAGCTATAGGCTACTTAGACACCAAAAATACAACCTTTTTGAAAAATTTCTTATTTTATTTTTCTTCCAGTCATTTTTTCTAGGTTTTCAATAGCTTTATTAACTAGTTTGGAGATGGCTTGTTGAGAGATGCCAAGTTTCTTAGCAGCTTCTTCTTGCTTTAATCCATCAATATAAATTAGAATCATTGCACGACATTGTTTATCAGATAATTGATTAAGTAATTTCATTAATCTTTCGTGTCGTTCTTTTTTGATTTCATCTTCAATCATTTGATCTAGATATGATTCTGAATTAGGATCAACTGGCTCGATTTCGTTTCTATCTTCATCTACACCAAAACGAAATTCTCTTCTAGCAATCTTACGTTCTTTACAGAACTCTCGATAATAATCAAGTAATACATAATTTCTTTGTTCTTCAGTAATTGATGGATCTAATAAATCATGATAATACTTTTCATCAAATGGAAATGTTACGGTCTTTTCCACACCTTTCTTGTTAATAAAAGTTAAAGTTACTAAAATCTTTTTGCTCATTAAAAAATCTCCTTTTCGAATAAAAACTCGAATCGGAGATTTTAAAAAAGCATGCTAAAAAAACGTACATCAAAAACATCTTTTTTCGGATAATTCCGATTCGTGTTTTGTGTCCGCTTTATCTCAACAAGCTTGCACATAAATTTTTTTCTTATTAAAAATGAGATTCCACTTTCTGCAGCATGGTAGATAATAAGAAATATAGGATTCCCTACACTCAATATTATCTTCCAAATAAGACATAAAAAAAATTGGCAGGTTATATATTCAATTTAAGTTGAATTTTTCTGCCAATATTTAAACAATATTTTAAGTTTTGTGGTATAATATTAATAAAAAGGAGTACAAAAAATGATAAATAAAAAAGAATTTGGAAATAGATTACGAAAGATTAGAAAAGAACGAGGATTTTCTCAAGCTGAATTAGCTGAAACTATTCAGATATCTATACAATCGTTGAGTTATTACGAAAATGGCAAAGTGCTTCCTGCATTAGATTATTTACATGATATAGCAGCAATTCTAAATGTAAGTATAGATTACTTACTATTTGGAGAAGCATATGCGAAGCAATTAATAAACGATGAAATAATAAAAGAC
>JAILNJ010000149.1 GCA_024691665.1 Gammaproteobacteria bacterium
GTTATTAGAAAGAAAGATGAATCTTGGATGACAAAATTCTTAAAAGTTATGTCTATTGTAGTGTTCTTAAATGAGGTGATATATGTTTCGTGGGAAATATATGAATGTCATATTCATGGTCATTCATTTAACTACGATTCAAGCTTATCTTTATATACTTGTTCATTATTTATATATTGTTTAATCCCTGCAGCATGGGCTAAAGGAAAAGCTAAAGAAATATGCTTAGCATTTATCACAACTATAGGACTTCTTGCTGGAGTTACTGGGATATTTACAGTTAATGGATTTAAGTATTTCCCAATATTTACGTATGGAGCGCTTTATTCATATTTCTTCCATTACACAATGACATTTGTGGCTCTATCTATTCTTATATCTGGATATTATAAAGTAAGTCTTAAGAGTGCGCTCTTATCATTTATTCCAATCGCAATATTATCAGTTATAGTAATCCCTGTAGATTATGTATTAAAAGCTGATTATATGCTTTTATATTCAGGTGATGGTGCACCACTTATGCCAACAATCGCAAACGCTTTAGCCTCACATGGTCTAAGGGGTATATATACAGCCATTATGCTTTTGTTCTATATTCCTCTATCACTTTTAATGGTAGGAATAATCTTAGGCATTAAGGCACTTATTGGTCTTATAACTAAAAGAAGAAAAGAAGAGAGATTTGAAACTCAATTACAAGAATAAAGACAAAAACAAAAGAAGCTAGTGAGCTGTAACACTAGCTTCTTTTTTAAGGAGATGAATGAAGAATAAAATCTATATTTTTATTTCGACATTTATTACTTTATTAGTTTCTTCATATGGAATGATGTTTCCTTCAAGTTTCTTACCATCAACAATCATTTCATATTTACCACTACCACTATTTAAGATAGTGATATTGTATTTAACATTTCTAAAGATTCTTGTTGCATGAATCTTATTAATACTCTTAGGTAGATGTGGATCAATAATTAATCCATCATAATCAGGTTTAATACCAAGAATTGCTTGACTTGCAGCATACATAGTCCAAGAAGCAGTACCAGTAAGCCAACTATTCTTAGCTTCACCATAGTTTTTAGCGTCTCTACCTGCGATAGTTTGAGAATAGATATAAGGTTCAGTTTTATGTATTTCAGAAACATCTTCTAAATATGCAGGACAATTTCTTCTATATACATCAAACGCTCTTTCATTATTACCGATTACAGTGTTTGCGATAACAATCCATGGGTTATTATGACAGAAGACAGAACCATTCTCTTTATATCCCATTGGGTAACTTGATACTTCACCAAGTTCAAGGTGATATTCTTTATATGATGGATGTAGGATTTCTACTCCATAATCATTAGTTAAATATTTTTCAACTGAATCTAAAGCTTTCTTACCAAAGCCTAAACTTTGACCAATTTTAGCCATTGTACAGAAGCCTTGAGGTTCAATATAAATTTGACCATCTTCACATTCATGACTACCAATTTTATGTTCAAAAGCATCATATGCTCTTAAGAACCATTCACCATCCCAACCATATTTGATAACTGCATCTTCAACTGATTTAATTTCTTTTTCAAGTTTAGATGCTTCAGAAGTTAAACCAATATGTTTTAGGATTTGTTTAAACTCATTTCCGTATAATACAAACATACCAGCGATGAATACTGATTCAGCTTTACCTGATTCAAAGTTAGAAACAGTTTGGAATGATTCACCAGGTGTTTTAGAGAAACAGTTAAGATTTAAGCAGTCATTCCAGTCAGCCCTTCCAATTAGTGGAAGACCATGTGGACCTTTATGTGTAATAGTGAAATTGATAGAAGCTCTTAAGTGATCACTTAATGGCTTTTCGCTTCCTTCAAAATAAAGGTCCACATGGTCTTCCACTAATTGGTCGTGCTGACTGGAATGACTGTCTTAATTTAAACTGTTTCTCTAAAACACCTGGTGAATCATTCCAAACTGTTTCTAATTTTGAATCAGGTAAAGCTGAATCAGTATTCATCGCTGGTATGTTTGTATTATACGGAAATGAGTTTAAACAAATCCTAAAACATATTTGATAACTGCATCTTCAACTGATTTAATTTCTTTTTCAAGTTTAGATGCTTCAGAAGTTAAACCAATATGTTTT
>JAILNJ010000160.1 GCA_024691665.1 Gammaproteobacteria bacterium
ATAGCTCTTGTGATAGCTTGTTTAATCCAACCTGTAGCGTATGTACTAAACTTATTACCTCTTGTGTAATCGAATTTAGTTACGGCTTTAGCAAGACCATTTGAACCTTCTTGAATTAAATCAAGGAAGTCCATGCCTGAAGCCACAAAGTTCTTAGCAATGTGTACAACAAGTCTAAGGTTCGCTTCAATTAATTGGTTAGAAGCTTTTTCACCTTGAAGTCTAATTCTATTATTGTTGTCGATTTCTTCGTTAGTTGGAATATATCCATTTCTTAACTTTTCATCAAATGCATCATTTTGCATCTTAGCGTCATAGATAATCTTAGCGATTTCGATTTCTTCTTCCTTAGAAAGTAGGTTTACTCTACCAATTTCCTTAAGATACATTCTTACAGAATCATCAACTTGGATAACTTGACGACTTGATGAAGTTTGAGAATATAAAAGATCATCAAAGTTAGAGAAATCTTCAGGAACTTCAGAATCTTCAAGGTTATAGAATGAGCTATCATCTTGGTTATCAAATTCATAATCAGATAAGTCTTTTTCAAGTTGGTCTAAGTCTGATTGATCAAGATCTTGTCCATAATCATCAAAATCATCATCTAAATCATCTAGTCCAGCATCACCTTCAAGATCGTCATCAAGGTCATCGATAACGTCATCTTTAGAATCTACTGAATCATAGATTTCTTTATCTTCATCTGATAATTCATAGATAATATTTACTTCATTCTTATTGATTTCATCTAAAAATTTAAATCTTTCAGGATCAGTATCAGCGAAGTTCTTTAGAATATCACTGTATTGAATTTTTCCACTTTTAATAGAATCCTGTAGAAGCTTTTCTTGTTTTTTGTTCATAGTCTTTTAACTCCTTTTTCTTTTTCTGAAGTTCAAGTAAGAGTTTATTTCTTTCTTCTTTATCTAAACTGTTATTCTTTAGAGATTCGGTAATCTCTTCAATAACTTCCTTAACTTGTCTTTTCTTAAACGTTAATAATATATTGTTTCTTAGGTCATCATCTTGATAGATTAGGTTATCGTTAAATTCATAGTTTTCATAAACTCCTTTTTCTTTGAGTTTATCAACTACTACATCTGATTGAACTTCACCTAATTCATCATAGATATCACCGATTGCGATATAGATCTTTCTATAATCTTTATTCTCCATAAAGAGACGAGATCCCATTCTTTCTTCAATGATTTCGAAGAACTTCTTATCTTTTATCGCATAATTTAGAATCATTCGCTCTGCCTTATTTAGAGAGCTTTCTACCTCAAATGTTTGAGGAGCTTTCTTTACCTGGTAATTCTTTTTATATGATGGGTTAATCTTACCCATAAAAGAATCAAAGTCCTGAGCGATTGATACATAAGATACATTTAAATCTCTTGAGAGATTATTTAAGAACTTCTCTATTTGAACTTTAGATGTTTCACCTTTTAGTTCTTTAAAGATATCATTCTTAAATGATTCAGTATTGAACGTAGTGATAGTTCCATACTTTCTTCTAATTAGTTCGTAGATGTATCCTAATTTATCGAGTTTATTAACTTCAATCTCTTTAATGTATTCTTGAACTCCAAATTTTCTTATATATTCATCTGGGTCCATATTATCTTTTAGGATTGTGATTGAATAGTTAATCTCATTTTCCTCGAGGACTCTTGCGACACTTCTTACTGCACCTAAGCCCGCATCATCACCATCTAGGCATAGTGCGACATTCTTTGTGTATTTCTTGATTAGAGCGGCCTGTTCGTTTGTCATCGCAGTACCCATTAGAGCTACTGCGTTTTTAACTCCTTGAGAGTATGACTGGATAACATCCATATAGCCTTCGTTAATAATTAAGTAATTCTTAGTCTTAAGTTCATCAACTGCTCTATCAAGGTTAAATACGAGTTCACCTTTCTTAAATACTGGAGTCTCTTTTGAGTTCATGTATTTATTGAGGCCTTTATCTTTTTCTTTATAGATTCTTCCACCAAACGCAACTACTCGACCCTGTTCATTTCTGATTGGAACCATAATTCTATCTACGAATGTATCAACCTCACCACTCGCAAGACCTGTAATAGTTAAATCTGATAGGATGAATCCTTTACTTTCTAGCGACTTAATTAAAGCTTTATCATCAGATACTGATAGTCCTATACCAAATTCTTTTATAGCCTCAGCTGAGATTCCTCTATTCTTAAGGTACTCACGAGCTTCCGCTGACATCTCTTGGTTATTCATTAAGAATTGATAGAACCTTGATGCGGTATCTAGAGCTTTATAGTATCTTTCAAAGTCATTTGATTTACTTGATGTTCTTTCAAACTCTGAGATATCGATATGATATTCTTGAGCGAGAAACTTTGCAGCTTCAATAGATGAGATTCTCTTATACTTTTCGATGAATCTAATCGCATTACCTCCTTCATGGCAAGTAAAGCAGTTATAAATTTGTTTCTCTCTTGAGACACTCATTGAAGGAGAATGATCATCATGGAATGGGCAAATACCGAAAAGGTTTTTCCCTTTCGGTACTAAGTCGACATATCGTTTAACTACATCGACAATATCAACATTTTCGAGTACTTTATCAAAAATGTTACTAGCCATTAAAACTCGAGTTTACTCCTTAAATAATTTCTTAATTCTTTAATTTCTACTTTATCTTGAAGCATAGTATCTCTGTTTCTTACAGTTACGATACCAGTTTCCATTGTGTCATCATCAATAGTTACACAGAAAGGTGTACCAATTGCATCTTGTCTTCTATATCTCTTACCGATTTGTTGAGTTTCATCAAATACAGCGTTGAATTCTTTAGATACTTCACTAAATACTTCCATAGCCTTATCGTGATGAAGTTTCTTAATTAATGGGAGTACTGCAACTTTATAAGGTGCGAGGAATGGATGAATATGAAGCACTTCTCTTGTATCACCTGATTCAAGTGTTTCATTTTCATATGAGTTTAAGAGGAATGCCATAAATAGACGTCCAACACCTACCGATGGTTCTACTACATATGGAATGTACTTTTGATTAGTTTCTGGATCTAAATAAGTTAAGTCTTCTTTAGAGTATTCTTGATGTTTATTTAAATCGTAGTCAGTTCTTGATGCGATACCCCAAAGTTCATCATATCCCCAAGGATACTTAAAGAGGATATCAGTAGTTCCTTTAGAATAGAAAGCTAACTTCTCTTTTGGATGATCATATAACTTTAAGTTTTCTTCTTTAATACCTAATGATTTCAAGAATTCTACGCAGTATTTCTTATAATCTTCAAAGTAGAATTCTTCAGTTCCAGGTTTGCAGAAGAATTCCATTTCGAGTTGTTCGAATTCTCTTACTCTAAATAAGAAGTCACCTGGAGTGATTTCATTTCTAAATGCTTTACCACATTGGCCAATTCCAAATGGTATTTTAGCTCTAGCTGATCTATAAACATTCTTAAATGCAATATAGATACCTTGTGCTGTTTCAGGACGAAGATATACTGCAGAAGATGAATCTTCTACTACACCTTGTGATGTCTTAAACATAAGTGAGAAAGTTCTTGCTGGAGTCCAGTTTTCTTTACCACATACTGGGCATTTAACATGGTTATCAGCGATAAACTTATCAATTTCTGCAAGACTCATACCGTCTGCGTCAATTGTTCCATTAGATGCTTTTTCAACGAGCTTATCAGCTCTTTCTCTATTATGACATTCAAGACAGTCTACTTTAGGATCATTAAAACTAGATAGGTGTCCTGATGCTTCCCAAACTCTTGAGTTTAAGATGATTGGTGAATCAAGTCTTACACAGTTAACTTTTTCATCAACGAACTTCTTAAACCAAGCTTTCTTAATATTATCTGAAAGTAATGCGCCTAGAGGACCTAAATCCCAAGAGTTGGCGAGACCTCCATAAATTTCAGATCCTGGATATACAAATCCATATCTCTTCGCATAACTTACTA
>JAILNJ010000166.1 GCA_024691665.1 Gammaproteobacteria bacterium
AATTCTTGATATCTCTAAAAGAATTGAAGGTCTTCCTAGATCTTTAGGTACTCACGCCGCAGGTGTAATTATCTCAGATAAAGATTTAAGAAACTATACTGAAATCCATAAAGGCGCAAGTACCGACTTAATGGTAAGTGCGTATGACGCTGATTCACTAAAAGAAATTGGTCTTTTAAAGATGGACTTCCTTGCCTTAAAGAACTTATCAATTATTCACGATATCTTAAGAGATATTAAGACTAGTACTGGGAAAGCTATTAAACTATCTGATATCTCACTATACGATAAAACTACTTATGAACTATTAAATACTAAATCAACTATTGGAATCTTCCAACTTGAATCTCCTGGGATGGAGAAACTCTTAAAAGATATGAAGGTTAGAAACGTTAGAGATTTAGCGTTATGTATTGCCCTTTATAGACCTGGACCAATGAATCAAATCCCTCTATACCTTAAAAGAAGAGAAGGAAAAGAGAAAGTTGAATATTATGATGAATCAATTAAAGATATATTATCTGAAACACTAGGTATCATAGTCTACCAGGAACAGGTTATCCAAATAGCCTCAACTTACGCAGGACTTTCTATGGCTGATTCAGATACGTTTAGAAGAATGATTTCATCGAAGGATGAATCACTAGTAGTTCCACTAAAAGAAAAATTCTTCTTAGGCGCAAAACGCCTTGGAAGAAAAGAAAGTGTAACTGAAAAACTCTTTAACGATATGCTTAAGTTCGCTGAATATGGATTTAATAAAGCACATGCGATTTCATATTCAATGATTTCTTATTATCTATCATATCTTAAAGCTAATTATCCATCACACTTTATGGCTAATCTTTTAAAGAATAATGATTCTATTAAATACTTTAAAGAATCACTGTCCCTTGGAATTAAGATTCTCCCGCCTGATGCGAGATATTCATCATATAAATATACAGTAATTGATAAAGTTATTTATATGCCTTTCACATCAATTAAGGGAATTGGATATCAACTTTCAAAAGAGATTATTGATGTGAGAAATAGTTCTGATTCAACCTTTGAAGATTTCGTTAAACAATCTAAAGGTAAAATCTCAAGAGGTGTGATTGAATCACTTATCTATTCAGGTGCCTTTGATTATTCAATGTATAATAAGAAAACTATGATAGATTCACTTGAAGGTTTATTTGAATTTGATGCATCACTAGTTAAAGGTCTTGAAAACTATGAGATAACTAAGACAAATGAATTTGATTTTGATTATCTTAAAAAGTTAGAATATGAATATTTAGGATTTAATCCTAAGTATCATCCAATAAAAAAATATCAAGGCAAATATCCTAAATTATCTGATTCTTCTGAAGAATCAAAGGATAAACAATCATTCATTGCCTACGTAACTAACTATAAAGAAATAAAAACTAAGAATAAAGATTTGATGGCTTCTCTTGAAATCGAGGATGAATATAAAGCTATTAATGCGGTAATCTTCCCTAAAGATTACTTAAAAGTAGCTCATCTTTTAAAGAAAGATGCAATCTTTGCCTTATCTGGTTATTATTCAGTTGATAATAGAGGACGTCTTCAATTCGTTGTTCAAAACCTAAAAGAGGTATAATGGCTGAGTTTATTTTAGATACTCCTATGACACCGAAGGGTGATCAGGAAAAAGCGATAAACGAAATAGTTGAAAAGATTGAAAGTGGCACTAAAGAGGTCACTCTTTTAGGTGCGACCGGAACTGGTAAAACATTTACTATTGCAAATGTAATTAAAAGACTTGGAAAAAAGACTCTAGTTTTAGCTCACAATAAAACTCTTGCGGGTCAACTATATATGGAGTTTAAGAATCTCTTTCCTCATAATAGAGTAGAATACTTTATTTCATATTATGATTACTATCAACCTGAAGCTTATGTAGTTTCAAGTGATACATATATTGAAAAAGAAGCGACTATTAATGAAGAAATAGATAGACTTAGAAATAGCGCTACCGCATCACTCCTTGAACGTGATGATGTAATAGTTGTCGCAAGTGTATCTTGTATATATGGTATTGGTTCACCTGATTCATATGAGAATCAGATGATTGTCTTAAGAAAAGGAGATGAATTAAATCGTAAATCACTAATTAATAAATTAAGTGATGCGATGTATGAAAGAACTAATTCTGATTTAAGAAGAGGCACTTTTAGACTTAAAGGAGACATTATAGACATAATGCCTCCATATATGAGTGATAAGGCAATAAGAGTTGAATATGATTTTGATGAGATAGTCTCAATCAAAGAAATTGATGCATTAACCGCAAAAGTACTCACAGAGAATAATATTTACACTATCTATCCTGCGACTCAATTTGCGACCGATAAAGCCACTTTAAACGAATCTTTAAGAAGAATTGAAGAAGAACTCAAAGAAAGAATAAAATACTTTGAGGACAAGAATATGCCGCTTGAGGCTGAACGTATTAGAGAACGTACTAGATATGACATTGAAATGTTAAGAGAAGTCGGAAGTTGCCAAGGTATTGAAAACTATTCAAGACATCTATCTTTAAAAGGACCTGGCGAAACTCCTTATACACTTTTAGACTATCTAGGTGATGATTATTTAATCGTTATTGATGAGTCACATGTAACTGTCCCACAAGTTAGAGGAATGTTTAATGGTGATAGATCAAGAAAGACTACCCTAGTTGATTATGGCTTTAGACTACCTTCAGCCCTAGATAATAGACCACTTAATTTTGATGAGTTTGAAAAGAGGATGAAGACTGTAATCTACATGAGTGCGACACCTGGTGAATATGAGCTTGAACGTTCTCCAGTAGTCGAACAGATTATTCGTCCATCATACCTACTTGATCCTATGGTTAAAATTAGACCTACTAATCATCAAATTGATGATGTAGTAAAAGAAGTTAATAAGACAGTTAAAGAAGGTTTCAGAGTATTAATCACAACTTTAACTATTAAGATGAGTGAAGACTTAACTGCTTACTTAAGAGAACTAGGATTTAAGGTAGCTTATCTTCATAGTGAGATTAAAGCTTTAGAACGTCTTGAAATAATAAGAAAGTTAAGACTTAAAGAATATGATGTCCTTGTGGGTATTAACCTTTTAAGAGAAGGACTTGATATTCCTGAAGTCTCAAAGATTTTAATTCTTGATGCGGATAAAGAAGGTTTCTTAAGAAGCAGTCGCTCGCTCATTCAAACAATAGGTCGTGCAGCCCGTAACGAAAATGGTGAGGTTATTTTGTACGCTGATCATATGACTGATTCAATTAAATATGCGGTTGATGAAACTATGAGAAGAAGACAAATTCAAGAAGAATATAATAAAGCTCATAATGTTGTACCTCACACAATTGTAAAAGAGATTGGCGATGAGTTAATTCTTAAAGAAGAAACTAAAGAAATTAAAGAAGATAATAAACTCGACTATTCTAAGATGTCTCCTAAAGAAAGAGAAAGACTTCTTGATAGAATGGAAAAAGAAATGCTTAAAGCGGCTAAAGTTCTTGATTTTGAAAGAGCGATGGAACTTCGTGACGCTATATTTGAGGTAAAGAAAGAAATTGAAAACCTATAAGATTGGTGATGAATTTAAGACTAAATGTTTATCAATAAATAACTATGGAAACGGTGTATCTAAGATAGACGGTCTTTTAGTATTCATCCCAAACTTTTACCCAGATGAAGAAGCTATTATTTCTTTAACTGAAGTTCATAAGAACTATGCTTTCGCATCTATTAAAGAACTTCTAGTTAGAAGTCCATATAGAGTAAAAAGTGTCTGTGATCATTCAAGTGATTCAGGTAGTTGCCCTTTTAGTGATATTTCTTTGGAATATGAAAACAAGCTGAAAGGCGAAATGGTTAAGAATAATGTCGAACGTGCACTTAATACTGCTCTTAATGATTTAGAAGTATTATACACAGAACCTACTTATGGATATAGAAATAAGGTAACTGTATTCTTTAATAATAAATATCAATTTGGATACTTTATTGAAGGCACACACAAAGTATGCCCAATAAAATCATGTGTAACTATTAGTGATGAAATACTAAAAGTATTAAATTCAATTTCAATCCTCCTTAAAGAATATAAAGTAGAAATCTATAACTATAAAAATCAAGGAATAGTAAAAGGTGTATCGATAAGAAGAAGTTCATATAACTCTAAAATGAGTATTATGTTTTTAGCTACTAAATCCACAAAAGAACTAAGAAAAATAGCGGATGATTTAAAGGAACTCTATAGTGATATCACAGGTATATCGGTTTCAATTAATAATAATGATAAGACAGTAGTCTACTCAGATAATGAAGTGGTTCTTTATGGACAAACATACATTGATGAACACATCTTAAATATGGACTATAGAGTTGAAAATCAATCATTCCTTCAAGTAAACACTAATGGTGCATCACTTCTTTATAGCGAAGCCATTAAGATGGCTGAACTATCTAAAGAAGACACAGTTCTAGACTTATATAGTGGAGCCGGAGGAATCTCTTTAAATGTTTCACCATACGTTAAAGAAGTAATTGGAATTGAAACAGTGAAAAGCGCGGTAGATAGCGCTAATATTAATAAATATTTAAATAAAGTATCAAACGCAGAATTCTATAATACTGATTCCGCAAATATGAAATCTATAATTAAAGATAAAACTATTGATATAGTATTTACTGATCCACCAAGAAGTGGAATGGAATCATCAGTAATCGCAGATATAATCTC
>JAILNJ010000059.1 GCA_024691665.1 Gammaproteobacteria bacterium
CATTATTAATATCATTAAGTAAACTAAAGTTTTGTCTTACACCGATTGATACTACTACATCTTCTTCAGATACGTTAAATCCATCAGTTGGAGTTACGTATGTAAGCTCATGGTAGTTAGATACGATACCAATAGCAACTGGTTCTTCTAAGATAGTGATATCTACTGTACCTCTTAAAATAGCATTAACAATTTGTGGTACAGTATCTAAATTTGTACCAGCAATGCCACCTTTTTCTACTACTTGTGGAACGAGGTCAGCATAGATTGTGCCTGATTGACCAATTACTCTTGCGCCACTAAATCCAGATAAAGTCGTAGCGTTTCTATAATTAGAGTCATTTCTCATTAAGAGTACATGTGTAGATGTATAGTAACTTGAGCTAAAAGCGATAGTTTGTTTTCTCTCTTCGGTTGGGCTCATACCAGCGATAATTAAATCAATCTCACCAGCATTTAAAGCCGGGATTAATCCTTCCCAAGATAAAGCCTTAATCTGAAGTTCTAAGTTTAAAGCTTCAGCGATACGCTTTGCGATCATTACATCATAGCCATTAGCGTATGCGCCTTTAATATTAGATATTTCTACGTTAGAGTCTGATTTTTCAGTCTCTGTCCAGTTGAATGGTTGATAATCACATTCCATTCCAACTACGAGTACACCTTCTGTGGTTACTCCATTATTATTCCTTCTATTACATCCAGTTAGGAATAAAGCAAATGATAACATTAAAACTGCGATAAAAGTTCTTTTCATAAATGTATAATCTCCTTTTTTTAATAAATTAAAAGATTGCATCAATCTATTAATGCAATCTGGATAATTATACATTAATAGCGCCTCTACGTATTTCTACGTAGGAGTCTATAAGGTGTTTCCCTATAGCCCAACAGAATTAAATGCCTTTAAAACTGTTTCGGCGAACTCTCCCTTTCACGTTAATCATAAGGTGCCCCTTCATAACGTTACTATTTTAGTTCGCTCCTCTATTCAATCTTTTATGCGTATATTATAAATGATTTAGAAAATATTGCAAGAATTTTGCTTTAGAAATTTTTCTGAAAAGGTTTTCACAAAATAAAAGAGCGCCAGATTTGGCGCCCTTTACTTAGTTTACTAGAAGAATACTTCTCTAGCTCTTTCTTTAACTTCTTTAGATGCGATGAATGGGATTCTTGTAGTATATCCTTCTTCAGCTGCAGCAATCATAGGGAGAGGCCATTGTTGGATAGTCTTATTCCATGTAGCTACTGAATCATTATATAGTTGACGAGCAGCTGTAATTTCTTTTTGGAGATAAGAGTTTTGTTGAATAGCGTCTCTGATTTCTTGATGAGATTTGAGATCTGGATAGTTTTCAAGAGCGATGTTGATCTTTCTATCAACATTTTCAACAGTTGAACCGATTTCATTTCTTTCTTCATCAGTCATTCTAGCACCAGATCTAGCAGCAGCAATAGCTGTGAAAGTTTCTTTATCGAGTTCTACAGCTTTATTAACGAGCTTAGCTAAGTTAGATAAGATTACTACTCTTTGTTCGAGATAGTTATCTACTGTTGATGCATCATTTTGAATCTTTTGTTCAAGTTGTCTTAAATAAGATTTTGCCTTAATCTTTCTGAATAAGAAGATTACGCCTGGAATGATTCCAAGTACCCAAAGGAGTACTTCGAAGATTTTAGATCCAACACCTACTTTAACTGGGATTTGTTTTGCAATGACATTAACGTCTTTGCCTTCTTCCATGATTGGACCATTCATTTCGTCTAATTGATTTGCCATATAATATAAATCCTCCTTATATTTTTAGTTATTGTTATTATTTTGGCTATTATTACTATTACTATTGTTTATATTTGAATTGTTTTTAATTCCACTATTATTATATATTCCTTTGAAATAATTTGATATAGAATCAAAATGTTTTTGTACTTGTGGATTAGATAGTACTGCAGCAATAATACCTCTCTTATACACTGCATCATTATTAGAATATTGGTTTAAGAATGATCTATAAGGATCTGATTGACTTACTTCCATATATTCTTTTCTTGATGTATCAGCTCCTGATACTCCAACATAAGTTCTATTTTCTACTGGAATATATTCTATCCAATGTACTGGAACTTGGTGCATAAATCCATCACCACCAAGTTTAGATACATAAGTTAATCTTGGTTCGCCTCTATAAGAATATGAATCTACATATACTCTATCTGAAGCTCCATCTTTTTCACTGAATCTAGCTTTGTATATTGCATCAGTTGTAGTAGTTGGTTCTACTAATAATTCTTTAGGGAATTCATTAATAATGGATTCATGTTCAAATTGAGAGTAGTTAGAATCAAAGTCGTCTCTTCCATAAATTGATTCTTTTGATTCGTGCATTTGATATAGTGGGATTGAAATGAGCGGTGCTAAATCAAAGTATACTGATTTTGCGAACTCACATACATATTCAATAAATGCATCTTTAGATTGTTCATATGAATATGAAACGAATCTTTCTGGATTAGATGAGTAATCAAAGTTTTGAGAATGTTGTGATGTGATGACATTAATCATCTTATGTTTTTCAAAGAAGAAATCATCACCATATGGTTCTTTATTCTTAATGAGTGATAGCTCATTTTGAATAGCGATTGGAGTAAAGAGTAATCTATACTCTACTTCATTATTTCTATCAGTTCCGCCAAAGAGAGCTTCAAACTCATCATTAACGAATCTTGTATAGTTAGTGGTCGGATCATTATCAGTTAACTCTTTCTTAGCTTTCTTATCTAACTTCTTATTTTCTTTATTGACCATTCTATTAATTTGTTTTTCATCTTTACCAGATGCATGAGATGGTCCTCTTGAGAAAATTAGATTAGGTGCGGCTTCATTACCATATACTAAGTGAGTGATATATGAATAATAAGGACACATCGCATCTACGTAAGCGTGTAGTGTTTCTGTATGATGTTCTGTCACTGTACCATTTTCTGTATGACGTGTAGTCGTCCAGTGAATAGTAAGTGTTCCTTCATATGTCTTAGTTCCTTCTCTACACTTGAAGTTCTTATATAACATAAATGGATTACCTAAGATAGAACCAGATCTAACTAAGACTGTAGATTCATCATCTCTATCTGGCATAGCTTCTCTAAAGCCATACTTTTCATTTACGTATCTATACTTTTTAGTATCAAATCTCTTATCCATTTGAATGATAGAATCGATACTCATATTGAATACTTCTACTGCGAGGTCATAGTCATATAAAGTATTAAGTGGTGACATTTGAGCCCATGCTTCTTGAGTAAGTTTAGCGATTTCGCTTTCAAGTTTAGATTTAGGATCTAACTGTTCTTTTATTTTCTTATTCACATTCTTTGTGATTATTAGAATAAATACAACGCCTAGGATAATTCCTACAACACCACCAATGATTAAGCCAGTTGGACTAGCTGTTTGACCAGAAAGGCCATAGGCGAATAGTGCAATACCTGCCATAAATGCGGCGATAGTTAAAAAGATTAAGAAACCTTTAATGCCTCTATACTTTCTAATAATTTTGTTTACTATTTCTAGTTCACCTTTCTTCGCATTTATTTCTTTAACGGTTTGAATGTTTTCTTCTCTATTCACACCGCTTTTATTAACTAGTTCTTCAAAATATTCAGTTGCATTATTTCTTATTTCATCTTTTAAATGATGGAAATAATAGTCTCTTGGATTAATTAAATCAGCTGCCACTATTAATCCTCCTTTTCTTGAATATGTCTTATATCATCACTTGATGAAACTTTAAGTTTTCTATCAAGTGTATATATTCCATTTATTTCTTGTTTTACATCAGTAAGTTGAGTATAACAATATCCAACTATGTTTTTATTATCTATAATTATACCAAATAATTTAGATAATCTATCTAAATATTCTTGATTATTAGTCACAGCTTTACCATAACCCCAATCTGTTGATTCGCTTGAGATAAATGATGTGCCACCAAACTCACTAATAATTATAGGTTGATTATTATATTCATAGCCCTTGACAAAGGTA
>JAILNJ010000067.1 GCA_024691665.1 Gammaproteobacteria bacterium
GAATGGACTATTATATTTAGATATATATTCACTTCTTGAAGTTATTCCCTTATATAACTTAACTGTATCTAAATACTCTTCGTCATTTATAAATAATCTATCTAAAATTAGATAGTCACACTTTTTAAAGTGATCCATAAAATCATAGATATTTATTAACTTATCTCTAAAGATATAGAAACCATTCTCATCTTCAACTGTCTTAAAGAGTTGATCACGAGTTTCTTCTTTGAGTGAGATATTATATTTATCTTTGAGATCTTTAAATCCATATTCCTTTGAATAGTTAGTAAAATGCTTTCTATAGCTATAAAACATTTCTTGGTATCCATACGCATGAGCTGCGTAAGAATAGTCTGTATTAACTACTTCATCTAACTCTTTAAGAGTTAATGTGTTAGATAGAGTTAATGTATCCACACCACTATTCTTAAAATAAAGATAATCAAGACTAGTAGTAATAAAGTTTGATGAATCATAAATCATCACTAGGTCTTTATTATATTTCTCTTTAAGAGGAATTAATCCAAAGTCTTGGAATATCATGCCCTTAATACCTTTAACGTTTTTAAAGACTTCTTCTAAAGAAACATAGTCTTTATCCATATAAAGGAGATTAAGTTTTAAGAATACTGGTTTAGAAGTAGCTTTAACTACTTCATTAACTTTATTAATAGACATTGTGATATCTGAAGGCGAACTTAAATGAGATACATTTAAAATGTATCCATCAGCCATATTAAGATTTAATTCCTTAATAGATTTAAGTTCACTTAGTATCATTATTTCTTCTTAGAGATGCTCATACCATCACCCTTGTGAGTGAATATAGTATTATAGTCATCTCTTCCTTTTAAATATTCAATAAACTCTCTTATTTTTCTTGTGAGAGATCTTAAATTCTTTGAGAGTTTTGATGGATCTTCTTCTGTGAGACCATGGAAATCTAGGTTATCAACTATGATAGATCCACCATCATTTAAGAATGGTTCAAATCTTTCAAAGAATTTGATGTTTTGAGCCTTAGCTGCATCAATAAATATTAAATCATACATACGTTTTGGCACATATTCTAAGGCATCAGTAAATACAACCTCAATTTTATCCTCTAAATTATATTTAGAAATATTAGAAATTGCTAGGTTATACATCTCACTATTCCTTTCAATTGTGGTGATATCTACACCATATGTTTTTGCCATAACGATTGATGAATATCCAATTGCACAACCAATCTCTAAAACTGATTTATAAGAATTTGCATTGATTTCAGAAAGGAGGACTTCAAGTCCTTCATCTTTTATAATTGGTACATTGTTTTCCTTCGCAAATTCTTTTAAATCTTCAAACATTATGCTTCTATTTCTTCGTCGTCTTCTAATTCTTCGTCTTCTAAAGCTTCAGCATCAAGTTCATTTAAGAATTCTTCAAATACTTCGTTGCAGAATGCCATTTCTTTTTCATCTGTAACATCAACGAGTTCGCCTTCGCCATTATTGTCTGATACGAGTTCAGCAACAAATACTTCTTCAGCATCATCTTCTACACTGATATAGAAGATATAGTGCTTATTAGTTTCTTCGTTTGTGAAATCCTTTAATACTCTAAAAGGAATTTCTTTTCCATTTTCGTCTGTAATGTAGATTAATTCATCTTGATCTTTAATCATAATTTATCTCCTTATTTTGTCGAGATAATCTTGAAGAATAATCTTCGCAGCCATCTCGTCTATTTGGTCGTGTCTATCTTTTTTATTTGTGCCACCCATAATCATAGAGTTAAGGGCAACTCTTGAAGTTAATCTCTCATCAAAGAGTTCAACTTCAAGATTAGTAGCTTTTTCAAGCATTTCTTTAAACATCTTAGATGTTTCGGCTTGGATTCCTTCTGAACCATCCATATTCTTAGGTAAACCTAAGACAATCTTTTCAGCTTTTTCTTGGTTTACGATTTTTACTACTTCAGCTAAAGCTGTATCAAAATCTCTTGATTTAAATCTAATTGTAGTGATTCCTCTTGTAATTAAACCTGTTGGGTCTGAGATTGCGACTCCACAAGTTTTATTTCCAAGATCGAGTCCTAGAATTCTCATTAGATTCTCTCCTTGAATGCTTGAACGAGTTCAGCTTTATTTAGGTTATCTTTAAGTGAACCTTGAGCGAAGTCTTTCTTGCCTCCACCATTTCCACCAAATTTACCTAATACTTCTTTAAGAAGAGCTGATGCATCAAGTGATTGATTCTTTGTCTTAATTAATACTTGGAGTTTGCCTTCAGTATCATTAATGAGTACTGCAGTACCATTCTTTAAGTTATCTCCAAGATAATCTCCAAGCATTCTAATCTTAGATTTATCGAATTCATCAAGTACGATAACTGCGTTATCATTTACTATTTCTTTTAAGAATACACTATATGAATCAAGTGATACTTTTTCAAGAGCGCTTCTTACTTGTTTTTCAAAGCTCTTAACTTCATTTTGGAGGTTAGCGATCAATTGTCTAATATCGATAATATCTTGGTAAGAACCAGTAAGGTCTAAGTTAGCATCAAAGTTGAATACTAAATTGATATTATGTTCTTTAGCTTCTTTTTCAAGTTCATGAGCTTTATTAGTTAATTTATCAATATCTGTATAGTAGTTCTTAAGATATTTCTTTTCATTTTGAATATTGGATGCAGTTAAACCTGCAATTCTATATATACCTGAACCAATTGATGAAACTGGAAGAGCCATGAACTTAACGATGTCTTTAGTGTTATTAACATGTGTGCCACCACAAACGTCAACTGTAGCACCTAAGTTAACAACTCTAACTTTATCGCCATATTTTTCACCAAATTCAGCGATAGCGCCAGCTTCTTTAGCTTCTTCAATAGTCATTTCTTTAGTAACTCTAGTTGCTGCTCTATTAATGAAATCATTAGTTAAAGCTTCAACTTTGAGGATTGTTTCATCATCTAATGATTCGAAATGGTTGAAGTCAAATCTTAATTGATCTTCAGTTATTTCTGAACCTTGTTGTGATACGTGTGAACCAAGTACGTCTCTTAATGATTTAAACATTAAGTGGCAGCATGAATGGTTCTTGGTAATCTTTTCTCTTCTTTCTTTATCTATTTCAAGATAAACTTTGTCACCTTCTTTAAAGAGTAGTGGGTTTTCAACTACCATAAGGTGTTGTTTATGAGGAAGAGTGAGTGTATCGATTACTGCGTATTCATTATTACCTTTTCTGATAATTCCAGAATCGCCAACTTGTCCACCACATACTGCGTAGAATGGAGTCTTGTCAGTTACGATACCTTCGTTAAATACTTTAACGATTGTGGCTTCGCATGAATCTTCTTCATATCCTACAAATTCTACTTGAGTCTTAAAGTCTAAGTATTCTTTATTTTGTTTAGTGAATGCTGATTGGTTATTTTGTGACTTTCTAGCTCTTTCTTTTTGAGCTTCCATTTCAGCGTTGAATCCATCTTTATCTACACTGAATCCAAGTTCACTTGCGTATTCAACTGTAAGTTCTACTGGGAATCCATATGTATCAAAAAGTACGAATGCATCTTTACCGCTAATAACTTTTGTATTTGATTTAGAAATAATATCTTTAAGTTTTAATAAACCTGAATCAATAGTTTCAAGGAATTTATTTTCTTCTCTTAAGATTAACTTCTTACTTA
>JAILNJ010000176.1 GCA_024691665.1 Gammaproteobacteria bacterium
TCCCTGAAGATTCACACATCTTAATGTTTTATGATTTAGATAAGGTTACATATATTTCTAAACTCAGATTTGATGAATCTAGATTAATCAATTCAATAGTTGAGGAAATCTATAATGAAAAGAATTCATTATGTGTACTAACTATTGAATATGATGGAACTCATTATTATGGTATGCAGCGCCAAGGTGGTGAATCAAAAGAAGCTACTATTCAAGAAGAATTAGAAAAGGCCTTAAGTATAATGCTTAAAAAAGAAGTATTAGTATATCCTGCATCTCGTACTGATAAAGGAGTACACGCTAAAGGCCAAGTAGTTCACTTTGATTCGCTAGGAATTGATCCAGCGCAATATAAATATGCGCTAAATATTATCCTTCCAAAAGATATTAGAATTAAAGATGCATATCTAAGAAGCCAAGTCTTTAATTCTAGATATGACGCAATAGAAAAGACATATAACTACATTATCAATATGGAAGATGAAAATGCGTTTGAAGCGAATTATATGTGTTTCTATAAGATTAAAAATATATCTAAGATGAGAAAAGAACTAAAAACCATTTTAGGTACACATGATTTCTGTGCTTTCTCTAAAGGATATAAAGAAGATACAGTAAGAACCATCTATGATGCATCACTTCATTTAAATAAAAATAAAGTGATTATCAGTATCACAGGTGATGGCTTCTTACATAATATGATTAGATTCATTGTGGGTAGTTTGATTGAAATCGATAGAAAAGGATTTGGTAGTATTAAATACTTACTAGATTCTAAAGATAAAAATCTAACTCCAACTCTTGCGCCTAGCGCAGGACTCTACTTAATGAAGATTAAGTATTAAAAATATAAGTGGTATAACTGAAATATGAAAATAGTAATTGCGGGTTGTGGCAAAGTAGGCCAAGAGATAATAAGTCACTTAGTATCTGAAGGTCATAATATAGTAGCCATCGATTCAAACCCAAGCGTAGTAGAAAAAATAATTAATAAATACGATGTATTAGGTATACTCGGTAACTGTGTTAGTATTGATATCCTAGAAAAAGCTGATTGTGAATCAGCTGACCTTTTTATTGCGGTAACTTCATCTGATGAAGTAAATATGGTTTCATGTTTTGAAGCGAAGAAGGTAGGAGTTAAATCAACTATCGCCAGAGTCAGAAACTATGACATGAATACTCACGTTAATCGTATGAGAGATGACTTATCTATCGATATGATTATTAATCCTGAGGCTGAAGCCGCAGTAGATATCCAAAACATCATTAACTTCCCTGAAGCAATTGAGGTAGATTTATTCGCAAATGGTAGATTAAACTTAGTTGAATTTTATCTTCAAGAAAACTCTAAACTTATTGGAAAGTCTTTAAGTGAAGTTAAGAATGAATATAACTCTAATATTCTAGTGTGTGCCATCCAAAGAGATAATGAAGTCATTATCCCTTATGGTTCAACTACACTTAAACCTAAAGATAGAATCCATATCGCTGGTAATAGAACTAGCCTTAAAGAATTCTTAGATAAATTAGGTTTAGTTGAAAATAAGATTAAGAATATTATAATTATTGGTTGTGGTGTACTCACAGTATACTTAGCTGAAAGCTTACTTAAGAATGGTTATAAAGTTAAGATTATTGAAAGAGATAGAAGTATCTGTGAAAAATACGCTGCAATACTTCCAAAGGCAAACATCGTAAATGGTGATGCATCAGATCAAACTCTTCTTGAAGAAGAAAATATTTCATCTACTGATGCGATTATCTGCCTAACAGGTATGGATGAAACAAACATCATCATTTCAATGTATGCAGAAAAAAGACAAGTTCATAAGATTATCGCTAAGATTGATAAATCATCTTATGAACTCTTAGTAGGAAATATTTCTGATGCATCAGTAATATCTCCTAAATCATCTATCACATCAAGAATTATAAGATATGTAAGAAGCTTATCTAATGCGGTTGGATCAAATATTGAGACACTACATAAGATAGTTAATAATAAAGTTGAAGCGATTGAGTTTATCGCAAAAGAAAACTCAAAGACTTTAAATATTCCTCTTAAAGATTTAAAGACTAAGAAGGATACATTAATCGCATCAATAGTTAGAGGAGAAGAAGTTATCATTCCATCAGGTCTTGATTCTATTCAATCAGGCGATAGCGTAATCGTAATCGCTAAAGCTGATAGAACGTTTGATGACCTTGATGATATTTTAGCGTAGTATGAATTTTGGTATAGTTCGTAAATTAATAGGTAAAATTATGGTTTTAATTGGGGTATTCATGATACTTCCAATTTTAGTTTGCTTATTTTACCAAGAAAGTTTTTGGAACTATATGTCATTCGCTATCCCATCAGCTTCTATGATTATAATTGGCCTTTTAATGAATATTAAAAAAGCGAGTCCTAAGATGCAGGCAAAAGAAGGATTAGTTATTGTATCATTAAGCTGGTTAATCATATCACTATTTGGTGCGGTGCCATTAATACTATCTGGTTATTATCCATCATATTTTGATGCCTTATTTGAAATTACTTCAGGTTTTACCACAACTGGTGCCTCAGTTACTTCTGTTGAACTAATGGCTGAACTAAATGTTTCAGGACATTCAATATTATTCTGGAGATCATTTAGTCACTGGATTGGTGGTATGGGTATTCTAGTATTTATTCTAGGTATTATTCCTGAATCAGATGAAGGTTCTTCAATCCAAATTTTAAGAGCGGAGTCTCCAGGACCACAAGTAGGTAGACTCACTTCAAGAATGAAGGCTTCATCTAGAATACTTTATTTGATATATATTGTCTTAACTTCTTTAGAAATATTATTATTACTTGTGGGACCTAACCATGAGATGTCATTCTTTGATACATTAATCTATGCGTTTGGTACTGCAGGTACTGGTGGATTTGCGAATAATCCATTAAGTGTAGAAATCTATTCACCATACTATCAATATGTCATTGCGACATTCATGTTTATGTTTGGTGTTAACTTCTCTTTATACTATCTAATCCTCATTAGAAGAACAAAAGAAGTATTTAAGAATGAAGAATTAATTACTTATCTTATTATTGCGTTTACCGCAATCATAATTATATGCGCAAATATCTATCCTAAGTGTGAATCGTTCGGTGAAACATTTAGACTAGCATACTTCCAAACAGCTTCAATCATCTCTACTACAGGATTCTCAACTACTAACTTTAATAACTGGCCAACCCTTGCGAAGTCAGTGCTTGTATTACTCATGATATTTGGTGCCTGCGCAGGTTCAACTGCGGGTGGACTTAAGATATCTAGAGTTGTAATTATTGTTAAATCTTCATTCGCAAAAGTAAGAGGTATGGTTAACCCTAGAAAGGTTCAAGTAATTAAAGTTAATGGCGAAGTAGTTTCTCCTGAAACTGTATCTAATGTATTAAGCTATACATTAATCTATGTAATAGTAATGGTTATTGGTGGTGTATTAATCTCATTTGATGGATTTGATATGACCACAAACTTTAGTGCGTCACTCGCTTGTATTTCAAATATTGGTCCAGGTTTAAGTGTTGTTGGACCATATGGGTCTTACACTGACTTTAGTGGTTTCTCAAAGATCATACTTGCTATTGAAATGATTGCTGGACGTCTTGAATTATTCCCTATATTAATTCTCTTCTCAAGGAACACTTGGAAGAAAATGTAAAACTTGAAAAAGAAAGGTTTATAGAGTAAACTCTATATTGAGGTGAAATTATGAAAAAAAGAATTATCCCGCTAGGAATTAGCACACTTATATATGGAATAGTATTTTTAGCTATTGCCGGACTATCAATTTTTATCACCATTCAACAATGTAGTCCAAAAGTAGAACTTCAATGGTGGAGACTTGTAATTGTTTGGGTTTTATTCTTAGCCGTAGCATACCTATTTGTATCTAGTACACTTATGTATGTAATAAGAATAGATAACAACTTAATTTCAATGAAGAAAGACTTCGGTTTATTTGAAGAAGATAGAGTTCAATCAGCTGAGACAGTTGATTTAACTACTGTTAGAGAATATAAAGTAATTCTTTCTGATAAGAATTCAAAAGGTGAACCATATAAAACTAAAGTAGCAAAAAGAAGATTTATATCATTCACTATTAATGATGAAGAAGGAACTGAAAAGAGATTCTTTATTCATTACTTAAACAATAAGCAAGCCCTCGCATTATTAAATTATATAAAAGAAAAGACTGGGCTTGATGCAGTAACTGAATAATTACTGTTAAAGGAAGACCAAAAATCTTCCTTTAAAAATGTAAAGAGGTAAAGATATGGGACTTGTAGATGTAGAAAAACTTACATTCACATATGAAAACGAAGGACTTTATAAGTCCGTATCTTTCTCACTCCAATTTGGGGAACATGCGTGCCTTGTAGGAAAGAATGGTTCTGGTAAATCTACATTCATGAAACTTCTTGCGGATAAGCTCACTCCAGATTCAGGAACTATTACTTGGCTTAATGGCATTAAATACTCATATCTAGACCAACAATTAGAAGTTAAAACTGATATTTCTATTAGAGATTATTTATATGGTGTATATAAAGAATTATTTGATAGAGAAGAAAGACTAAATAATCTATATCTTGAGGCATCACTTGAAGATGGTGAAACACAAGAAGAATTATTTAATAAGGCAGAAGAACTAAGACTCTCCCTTGAAATGGATAACTTCTATCAAATAGAACCTGAGATTAATAACTGTATAGTTGGTTTAGGTCTCGCTAACATAGATTTATCTAGAAGACTTAAAGAATTATCTGGTGGAGAAAAAGCTAAAGTATATTTATGTAAAATCCTTCTTGAAAAGCC
>JAILNJ010000070.1 GCA_024691665.1 Gammaproteobacteria bacterium
AATTCATGATCAAAAGAGAAAATATGGAATTAGACCTGATGAAGAAGCATTCCAAAGTATCCTTGAAAGTGTTACATCAGGATTTGACCTTCCAGATGCTAAATGTCCAGTATGTGGTTCTCCACTCGAAAAAGATGGACATGATATCCCATTTGAAACATTCTTAGGTGTTCCAGAAAAACCAAAGACTCCTGATATTGATCTTAACTTCTCTGGTGAAAACCAAGGTGCAATCCATAATTTCATAAGAGATGTATTTGGCGAAACAAGAGCCTTTAGAGCAGGAACCATTTTAACTGCACAATCAAAAGTTGCTTATGCAATGGTAAGAGACTATTTCTTTGAAAAGGATAAAACTACTGGTGAATTCTTATCAAAAGATGGTAAGTACCACTCAAAAGCAGAACTTGAAGCACTTGCTCAAGGAATTGCCGAATCTAAAAAATCATCATCACAGCATCCTGGTGGAATTGTCGTTGTTCCAGAAGGACATGAAGTATATGAAATAACTCCAGTTCAATACCCTGGTGATTCATCAGATAGAAGCTGGATGACAACACACTTTGATTATCATACATTTGAAAAGAACTTCTTTAAACTAGACGTACTTGGACACGATGATCCAACCGTTATTAGATACTTAATGAAGTTCGTAAAAGAACATCCAGAACAATTCCCGTTCACTAATGCTAAAGATATCCCAGTTAATGACCATAAGGTATACCAAATGATGAACGATACTAAGGTATTAAATATCTTACCTCAAGATATCAACTCACCAGTTGCGACATATGGTATTAGTGAATTTGGTACATCATTCGTAAGAGGCCTACTTGAAGTTGTTAGACCATCAACATTCGCAGAACTTGTTAAAGTATCTGGACTTTCACATGGTACAGATGTATGGAATAACAACGCTGAAGAATTATTCTTAGGTAAAGGAATCGAAAAGCATCCACTACCTTTAAAGACTATCATTGGTTGTCGTGACGACATCATGCTAGACTTAATTAACTTTGGTGTTCCATCTAAGACTGCATTCAGTGCGATGGAATCAATCAGAAAAGGTGTTGGACCTAAGAAACCAAAAGATTGGCAAAAGCTTCTTGATGATTTAAGTCAATACGATATTCCTAAATGGTATATCGCATCATGCGCTAAGATATCTTACTTATTCCCTAAAGCCCATGCGACAGCATACATCATTATGGCACTTCGTATTGCTTGGTTTAAACTTTATAGACCAATCTACTTCTATAGTGCAGTAATGAGTAAGAAGATGACATCATTTGATATTGATGCTATGGTTGGTGGAATGGATGCTGTTAAAGAGAGACTCCAAGAATTAAGAAACATGCCAATCAGTGAAAGAAAAGTAAAAGATGAAGATTTAATTACTACTCTTGAACTCGCTCTTGAGATGATCGCAAGAGGCATGAAATTCTATAATGTTGATTTAAATAAATCAGAAGCTAAAGACTTCGCAGTTGCTGAAGATGGTTCAGGATTATACTTACCATTTATTGCAATTGATGGCCTTGGTGAAAACAGTGCCTTATCTATTGTTAAAGCACGTAATGAAAAACCATTTGATACACAAAAAGACTTTAAAGAAAGATGCCAAGTAAATGCAACTAACTTCGAAAAGATGAAAGAATTAGGAATGTTTAATGGTATGGCAGAAGATAATCAATTAACTCTTGATTTAGGTATCTAAATGTATAAACCAGTTAATCCATTACTAGAAAAGACAAACTATATAGAAACAAATGAAGTAGTATCGAAGAATGTTCAATATTCTTCGATACTTTCACTACTTTTTTCTTTAATCTTAGCGATTTTTTACTTAACTACTATGACTTTATTTGAAGCATTAATTACTTCAGATTTAGTTTCATTTATAGTGACTTTATCTAGTACTTTAATTAGTGTATTATTCTGGATGTTCTTTTACAAACTTCATTAAGTATCTAATAACAGTTGGATCATCGTGTCCAAGTACGTCTAGTTTAAAGAAGTTCTTTTCAAATGTATGATAATCAAAGTGAGTAGTCTTCCAGCTTCTATCTGTAGAATCACCTGGATATTGTACTGGAGTTACTTCATATACTTCATGGTCTTCAGGCACTACAACGATTCCACCTGGATGTTGCGATGAAGACTTTTTAACTTCTATGATATGTTGAGCTAAAGCATCAATCTTAGCCTTAGAAATCTTAATTGTATTAATTCCACGTTTTTGTCTTTCAATATTAATATTGTCATAGTAATCTCTTACAATCGCAAATGATACGTTAGACTTACAAGTTAGGATTGTTCCAGCTCTAAATGCCTTAGTTTCGCCAAATAACTCTCTTATGTAGTTATGGATTTGACCTTGGTTATCACCACTGAAGTTAAGGTCAATATCTGGTGTCTTTGGTTTTTCTTTAACACCTAAGAATGTTTCAAATGGGATATCGTGTCCATCTCTTATCATAAGTGTTCCACAACATGGACAGTTCTTATCAGGAAGGTCATAACCACTTAACACTTCATTAAGATCTTTTTGGAATGGTTCTTCATCCTTTCTAATTCCATACACCTTCTTTTCTTCTTCAGTATACTTAAAAGCACTAAAGAAACACTTAGGACATCTATAATGAGGAGGTAAACTATTAACCTCAGTAATATCCATTAAGTGCGCAACGAAAGATGATCCGACAGAACCACGGGAACCAACGACATACCCATCTTCTTCGCTCTTCTTAACTAAAGCTTGTGAGATTAGATAGATTGTTGAGAACTTATTATCAATGATTGATGATAATTCTCTATCAATTCTATCTTTAACTATGCCAGGTAAGAGTTCGCCATACATTTCATGGGCTCTATTATAAACACTAGTTTTAACATATTCTTCCGCAGATGGAATACCTTTTTTCTTCATAAAGTCATCTTTTGGAGGGAATGGTTTATCAGTGAATGATTGAACGAATTCACATGAATCAGCGATTAAGTTAGAGTTTACTACTACGATTTCATAAGCTAGCTTTTCACCTAAGAAACTGAATTCATCAAGCATTTCTCTTGTGGTCATATAGTATTCATCAGGAATAATATTTTTACCCATTAAGAAATCTTCATAACTAGCTGACTTAGGATCAGCTTTAAGATCATGTCTATAAGCACTTGATTTAGTAGAATAATTAACAAGTATTTGTCTATACTTAGTATCTTCTTTATTGATTTGGTGGCAGTCACCAGTAGCCACTACTGGTACACCGTGTTTCTTTGCAAGTCTTACAATCTTCTTCATTGTATCAGTGACTTGGTAGTGCCAGTTATCAAGTGAATTCTTTTGATATTCAAATCTAGAGATTGGTTGAAGTTCTATGTAGTCATAGTATTCAATAATCTTTTCTAGTTCTTCTTCAGATTTATTGAATGCAGTATCAAAGAGTACTCCATTTCTACAACCAGAACCAACTAGTAATCCTTCTCTATATTCATCAAGTAACTTTTGTGGAACAATTGGATCTCTTACAAAGAAATCTGTATTAGCCATAGATGTAATATAATAAAGATTCTTTAAGCCTTCTTGAGTCTTACAAATAATATTGATATGTTCTGGCTTAACTGGATATTTATAAAGTTCATCTTCTTTAATAACTTTATTTAATTCATCATGATATTCAATTCCAAGCTTCTTAACTTCTTGAAGCATATGAAGGAATATTTCACCTGTTGCTGTCGCATCATCTAAGGCTCTATGGTGTTTCTCTAATACTACACCTAAGAGTCTACATAAAGCGTCTAGTGTATATTTCTTATGTTCAGGATAAATTGACTTAGCTAAATACAGAGTATCTATTACAGGGAATTTTTCATACTCTATACCAATATTCTTTAAGTTTTCATAGAAGTGACCCATATCGAAGTATGCGTTGTGGGCAACTAGAATACATCCTTCACAGAACTTATAGAAGTCTCTGATTACTTCATTTCTAGTTCTTTTATCTTTAACATCATCATCAGTGATTCCAGTTAAAGCTACAACTTGTGGTGGAATCTTCTTTTCAGGATTAACGAGTTCACTAAATCTATCAATAACAACACCATGTCTAATCTTAACCGCAGATACTTCAATAACTCTTTCATAGTTAACACTAAAACCAGTAGTTTCAAAGTCGAATACTACATAAGTTGCGTCATCAAGATTAATATGTTTAGGTGTATATGCACATTTAACTCTATCACTAAAGAAGAACGAGAATTCAGCGCCATAAATAGGTTTTAATTCTGGATGTTTCTTTGTATATTCATAGAGTTCATGGAATGATTGAACTGATCCATGGTCAGTACAAGCAATAGCTTTATGACCAAAGATTTGTGCAGTCTTACAATAATCTTCCATATAAGCAATACCATCAAGTTGGCTCATCTTTGTATGAAGATGTAGTTCAACTCTCTTAACTGGTTCATCATCAACTCTATCTGTGATAGGTTTAATATAATTTGAAACGAAAATATTAGTGATAGTAAATGATACATCACCATTCTTAGCTAGATACATATATCCAGATACTTCAACATATTGATTAAGTTGAATATCTTTAAAGAATCTCTTTTCTTCTACCGCTCTTAAGTTTCTTTCAATATAGCAATATCCAGTATCATCACTAATTGCGAGTTTTGCCTTACTCTTCTTTTCAATAGTTTCTTCATCATTAAGTTCTACGAAACCCTTAATGATAATTGAATTTTCAAATGAACCTGAATTCTTAAACTGATTAAATTCTTCTTCATTAGTTGGAAGATATTGAATATCCATAGCAGTACCAAAAAGTCTTCCCTTCTTATTATTTAAGAAGACACCTTCTTGAGCCTGTTTCTGTCTTGAAAGCATTACTTCAACACCATCTAAATGTCTCTTTTTAGCTTCTTCGATTTCAGTTTCAATTCTTTCGTCTAAATCAACCATTTCAAATTCAATATTGATATTCTTAAATCCATATTGATTAAATAGTTTAACAATTTTCTTTTTAGAAATAATAATTTGAGCGAATGTTGAAGGAACATTCACTGTTAAATCCTTTAATTCAGGATTATATTTTATAGAGAAATCAACCGCATTTAAAAAGTCTATCGATTCATTCGATAGTTTATTCATTATTACTTTATAATAATCTTTCACATCATTTTCTTCATATGATTCATATACAAAATCATAATTAATTTTATTAATGTTTGGGATA
>JAILNJ010000079.1 GCA_024691665.1 Gammaproteobacteria bacterium
TCATAGTTAACCACACATCTGTTTTAGTAGATGATTTTTTAGATGATATAACTTTGAGTCGTATTGAAAATGTATTTAATACTTTAGTTTATTTATCTAGCCATCATGTAGCTTTAAAGGTTAGAGATGTGAAATATATCACAGAAGCACTTGAATCAGTAGATAAAGATGAACTTGTGGATTTCTATTTAAGAAGAAAAGAAATCTTAAGAACTTATAACGGTAAACCGATATACCCTAAGACACTCAATCAGGAACAGTACCTAAAAGTTCTAAGTGAAAATGATGTAGTAATCTCTACTGGTGTTGCGGGTGTTGGTAAGACTTATGTTGCTGTATGTGATGCAGTTAGAAACTTAAGACTTGGTAACTATAAGAAGATTATTCTATCAAGACCTGTAGTTGAAGCTGGTGAATCTTTGGGATACCTTCCTGGTGACCTCAAAGAAAAGATTGATCCATATCTAATTCCTTTATATGATGCACTATATGATTTAATGGGTAAACGTACTACTGATGAGTTGATCGATGAAGGCGTTATTGAAATTGCCCCACTTGCTTATATGAGAGGAAGAACTCTAGAAGATGCTTATGTCATTCTTGATGAAGCACAAAATACTACAAGAACTCAAATGAAACTATTCCTAACTAGATTAGGTTTTAATACAAAGATGGTTGTAACCGGCGACCTAACACAGATAGACTTGCCTAAGACATCTATGTCGGGTATGGGATACGCCATTGAACGACTTGATTCTATTAAAGGTTTAAAGATATTTACCTTTGATATTAAAGACGTTGTAAGAAATCCACTAGTAGAAAGAATAATTGAGAGGCTTCAAGATGATTAAACTTAGAATATTAAATTACGTAAATGAAGAAAAATATAATACTTTTATGAATAAAGTCGCAAAAAGCGCTACTGAAATCCTAAAAGTAGAAGATAACGTTTATCTAAATGTGGTTATCTGTGATAACGAAATGATTAAAGACTACAATAACCGCTATAGACAAATTGATAGAGAAACTGACGTTCTTTCATTCCCAAGCGATGAAGAAGGTGAACTTGGTGATATTTTAATTTCACTACCTAAAGCTACTCTTCAAGCTGAAGAATATGGTCATTCACTTAAAAGAGAATTATCATTCCTCCTCTGTCATGGAATACTCCACTGCATGGGATATGACCATATGACAAAGGAAGAAGAGACAGTTATGTTTAATCTTCAAGAAGAAATACTTAATCACGCAAATATAAGGAGAGAAGCATGAATAATAAATTATTTGACATGGCTAAACTAGCTTCTAAGAATTCATATTCAATTTTTAGTCACTTTAAAGTTTCAGCCGCAATCGAACTTAAAGATGGAAGAATCTTTACTGGAGTAAACATTGAAAACTCTAGTTACCCTGAATCTATGTGTGCTGAACGTGTATGTCTTTTTAAGGCATATAGTGAAGGCATTAGAAAAGATGACATTAAATCTTTACTTATCTACCATCCAGGAAATGATGCTTTAGCTTATCCTTGTGGAGGCTGTAGACAAGTTATGTCTGATTTAATGGATCATTCATGCGTTATCGCAGTATCAAATGATGTAGACTATAAAGAATTTATTCTTGGTGATTTACTCCCTTATTCATTCACTCCGGAGAACTTAAAATAATGAAGTTCGGTAGTGTAGCATTAATTGGTAAATGTAGTGTAGGTAAATCTACATTCATTAATCAAGTATTAAAAGTAAAATTATCTATTACATCTCATAAAGTTCAAACTACTAGAAACTTAATCTCAGGTATTTATAATGATGATGATTCACAAATCGTTATCTATGATACTCCGGGAATATTTAAGAGTATGAACCTTATGAATGAGGAGATGTTTAAGGCGACTAAGCGTTGTCTTTCCTCGTCTGATTTAATTCTTTTTATTATTAATTCAACTGATGTGATGAATCACATTGATGAATCAATTATTAAAATGATTAAGAATACTGGTGTTCCATGTATTCTTGTGGTTAATAAAGTTGACCTCATTACTGATGAAAAAGAATTCTTTGAAAGATTAAATGAATATAAGAAGTTATATGACTTTAAAGAATGTGTGGCAATAAGCGCACTCTTCGGTACAAATGTAGATCTATTAATTAAGGATATCAAAGATATGCTTGATGAAGGTGATCCTATTTATGATACTGAATTATTCACTAATCAACCTGTAAGATTCTTAGTTCAAGAATATGTAAGAGAAAAGGTTATTAATCTAACACATGAAGAGATTCCTCATTCAATTACTTGTGTAGTAGAAATGTGGGAAGAAAAAGAAAATGTTACTAAGATATGTGCTTCAATTATCTGCGAGAAAGAATCTCAAAAGCCAATCCTAATAGGAAAAGGTGGCCATATGATTAAAGAGATTGGATCTGAAGCCAGAAAAGATATTGAAGAATTACTTGGAAATAAAGTATATCTAGAACTCTTCGTAAAAGTTAGAGAAGACTGGAGAAATAACAAAGATTTACTTAAGTCTTATGGCCTTTATACTGGTAAGGCTAAAGACGAAGATGAGTAAGGCTTTAGTAATTAAAAAGACAGACTACCAAGATACTTCAGTAATTATTAATGTGATTAATGAAGAAGGTATTGATTCATTAATCGTTAAGGGAGCTAAAAGAAAGAACTCAATGACGCTTCCATTAACTGAGGTATTAACTTTAATAGACTATGAAGCGACTACTTCTAAATTTAAAGCGTTAAAAGAAGGAGTAGTGGCTGATAATTTTAATTCTATTAAAGAAGATTTATTTAAGTTTAGTATCGCATCAGTTGCACTTGATTATGCGTTTAGCTTAAAAGATGCGGTCAAAAACGAAAAAGAATTCTATGGTCTATTAATTTCATTTTTAGATGAACTCAAGATAACAGATAACCCTGAACTATCACTTTTTATCTTTGAATTTATCCTAACTAGACTCTTAGGTGTAGGAATTAAGAAAGATTATTTGATAGAGCATTACTATTCAGGCGATGAACTCTTAAATGAGATTGATAACCTTATAGAAGGAAAGACAATTAAAAATAAGGAAATTATGCGTAAGTTCTTTATTGATTACTATAAAAGAGAAATGGGACTTACACTTAGAAGTAAAAAAGTATATTTAAGTTTATGTTTGGAGGAGTAATATGACACTTGATGAATT
>JAILNJ010000117.1 GCA_024691665.1 Gammaproteobacteria bacterium
CTACTAGGAACTTCCTAATTAATAAGTTTAATGAATTAAATAAAGATAATATAATTTATGTAATTAGAAACTTCTTCACATTCGCTGAATTTAATGTAGGATATGTTCTCGCAGTAATCATCGTTTATGTAACATTAAAGATTGGTAATATTCTATTCTTAGTTATACCAATTTCTATCACATTACCATGTTTAATTCTAGGATTTATCTTCAAATATAAGGCATTTAAAGTAGCAACATTACCACTTAAAAAGAGATAATCACAATTCCATCATAAATTTAATGAGCGCTAATTTTAGCGCTTTTTATATACATATAAAGAAAATTAGCAAATAAAACTTGACAGTGCTAATATTTTTAAATATAATTATGTTAGCAATAAGTAAGTATGACTGCTAAAAGAGGTGAAATAATGCTTACCAAAAGACAAAGTGAAATACTAAGAATTATTGTAGAAAACTATGTAGAAACAGCTGAACCAGTTAGTTCAAAATCAATCTGTGATATCCTTGATGTTTCAAGTGCTACAGTTAGAAATGAAATGGTAGTTCTAGAAAAGGAAGGATATATTGATAAGACTCATACATCTTCAGGTCGTGTACCTCTAGAAGCTGGATATAAATTCTATGTTCAATACTTAATGAATGAAACTAATGAAGAAGAATTTGAATCTAAGAGTTATGAACTAGTTGATAAAGTGTTTGCTAATGCGATAGTTGAAAGAGAAGATGCTATAAAGAAAGCATGTTCACTTCTAGCTGATATTACAAACTATACATCAGTTGCTCTTGGTCCTGATACAGCTGCATCTAGAGTATCAAAGATTGAACTTGTACCACTAGCCCAAGATAAATATATGATGATTGTTGTTACTGATTCAGGACATATTGAATCTAAGATAGTAAGCTTCGAAGATGAAGAATGTGATCCAGAAGAGGTCAAAAAAGTCGTTGATATATTAAATGATGTATTACTAAACACTCCAATCAGTGAAGTATCTTATAGACTAAAATACATAGTTGATAATCATCTTATTCAAGAATTTATTAAATATAGAGAATCTATAATTAATAACTTCATTGATGCATTCATGCAATTTGCTGAAACTAACTACTATGTATCTGGAAGTTCTAATATGTTAGTTCAACCTGAGTTTAAAGATTCAAATAAACTTAAGAAGTTAATTGATGTATTCGAACAAAAAGAATTAGTAGAAATTATTAAAGATAATCCAAGCGGTGACGTTAAGATTAAGATTGGTAGCGATATCGGTCTTGAAGATATTGATGATGCAGCCATCATCTCAATACCTTATAAAAACGAAAGAGGTGAGATTGGAAACATCGCTCTTGTAGGCCCATCTAGAATGGATTATAAGAGAGTAATACCTCTAATTAAATATATCGCTAAGGATATAGAAAAATATTACGGAAAGGGCAATGAAAATGTCAAAAAAGGAAGAAAAGAATAAGACAGATATATTTGAATCTGAAGAAGTAGAAGTTAATAAAGATTCAAAAGAGAATAAAAGAGAAAATGCTGAGCTTAAAGTTCTAAGAGAAGAAGTTGAAAGATTAAATAAAGAAAAAGAAGAACTTACTAATCAAAAACTTATGGCTATCGCTGAATCTCAAAACTACAAAAAGAGAATGGATGATGAACAAGAAAGATTCTATAAATATCATACATTCGATATCTGTAAACAACTATTAGGTTCATTAGATAATCTTGATTTAGCCCTTGAAAGAGAAGCTAAAAATGAAGAAATGAGCGCATATCTTCAAGGATTCAAGATGGTAAGAAATTCATTATTCCAAATTCTTGAAAAAGAAGGCGTTAAAGAAGTTGAAGCACTCGGTAAAGAATTTGATCCAAACTATATGACATCAATTTCAATTATGAATGATCCAGCTCATAAGAATAATGAAGTTGTAAATGTATTCCAAAAGGCATACATGTACAAAGATAGAGTTCTTCGTCCTGCTATGGTAGTAGTTAACCAAGTAGAAGAAGAAGTAGTAAATGAAGAAAACAATAAAGAAGAATAAAATTTTAAGGAGATATATAAAATGTCAAAAATTATCGGTATTGATTTAGGTACAACTAATTCATGTGTATCTGTAATGGAAGCTGGAGGAGCTAAAGTTATAGCTAATCCAGAAGGTGGAAGAACTACTCCATCTGTTGTTGCATTTAAGAATGGCGAAATCTTAGTAGGTGAAGTTGCTAAGAGACAAGCTATTACAAATCCTGACACTGTAAGAAGTATCAAGAGACTTATGGGTACAGATAAAACTGTATACATTAAGAGTACAAATAAAAACTATACACCACAAGAAATCAGTGCTATGATCCTTCAATCTATGAAGGCTACTGCTGAAGCTTATCTTGGTGAAAAAGTAACTGAAGCTGTTATTACAGTTCCTGCATACTTCAATGACGCTCAAAGACAAGCTACAAAAGATGCTGGTAGAATTGCTGGTCTTGATGTTAAGAGAATTATCAATGAACCAACTGCATCTGCTTTAGCATTTGGTATTGATAAGAAAGAAAAAGATCAAACAGTACTCGTATTCGACCTTGGTGGTGGAACATTCGATGTATCAATTCTTAACTTAGCTGACGGAACATTCGAAGTTATTTCTACATCTGGTGATACTCATCTAGGTGGTGATGACTTTGACCAAAAGATTATTGATTGGTTAGTAAATGAATTCAGAAAAGAAAATGGTATCGACTTATCTCAAGATAAGATGGCTATGCAAAGACTTAAAGATGCCGCTGAAAAAGCTAAAATCGAACTTTCTGGAACAACTCAAACTACAATCTCTCTACCATTCATTTCAATGAGCAATGGTATGCCAGTGCATCTAGAGAGAAACTTAACTAGAGCTCAATTCAATGATATGACAAGAGACCTAGTTGAAAGATGTAAAGGTCCAGTTGAAAGAGCATTATCTGATGCTAAACTCTCAACTTCTCAACTTGATGAAGTATTACTCGTTGGTGGTTCTACAAGAATCCCTGCAGTTCAAGACTACATTAGAAATTACTTCGGTAAAGAACCTAATAAATCAGTTAACCCTGATGAATGCGTATCTATGGGTGCTGCTATTCAAGGTGGTGTATTAACTGGTGATGTTAAAGACGTATTATTACTAGATGTTACTCCACTTACACTTGGTATTGAAACTCTTGGTGGAGTTATGACTAAGTTAATTGATAGAAATACAACAATTCCTACATCTAAGATTCCAAGTGTCTTGTTATCTGCAGCCATAGGTCTTTCACCTTGAAGTACTTTGATATCAACAGCTGGTTGGTTATCAGCAGCAGTTGAGAATACTTGACTCTT
>JAILNJ010000133.1 GCA_024691665.1 Gammaproteobacteria bacterium
TAGAGTTGTTCATGACGGTGAAACAGTTGAATCATATGGTCTTGCAATCTTTGGTTGGATTGGTGAAGGCGGAATCGTAGAAAACTTCAAAGTTAAAAATGCAACAATAAAAGGATGGCAAAGATTATCATTCCTTGTTGGCAGACTTGATGGAACTATTCAAAATGTAATCATTGACTATCAATCTGAAATTGTACACAACTCAGAAAACGGTGTTGCATTTACTCCACAATATGGTGTAATTGGCTTTATTGGTGAAACTGGTGTTGCAAAGAATATCGATTGCTTTGCTCCTACTGGAAAGAATGGAACAAATGATGTTCCACTATCATTCTTAATTGTTGAATCTGATTCAACTGAAAAATGTTATGTTGGTGAAAAATATCCAGAAAGAATTGATGGTATCAATAATAGTGTAAAAGTAGAACAAAATAAAGACATTACATTAAGTGCTGTATATATGAATGTCACATATAAAGATGGAAGTTATGGAACAATGAATCCGACAAGTGTAAGCGAATATGATAAAGGCTTACTCGGAAATCAATTTGTAACTTTCTATATTGATTTACCTCAAGCTATAGGTGGTAGAGTATCATATCAAACAATAATTGAAGTTGTTGAAGTACAAAAAGTATTAAACGCAACTTTAAAGAGTGAAGATACAGTCGCACTTATTCCATTTAATACTGATAATTGGAAATATGATGAAACAGATTGGAGTCAATACATTAATTTAACTGCGGATGGTGAACCAATTGATATTTCTTTAGTAAACATACTTGTGGCTAATAATGAAGAAGATCAAAACGTTAAATTAGTGATTACTGGTACAGGACTCACTGAATTTAGAATTGATGTTCCAATTAAATATGTAATAGATTGTAAAGAAGCTATATTTAGACTTAATTATCATCCACGTGGAAATTATGTAATAACTCGAAATATAGACTGTGAAAACACTGAAAAAGAAAACTTCACAGGTGGTAATAATTCTTTCCGTTTCTATGGAACACTCGATGGACAAAACCACGACATTTATAACATTAATATTTCAGGCAGCGGAAATGGTATTGGTTTGATTAATACAAACCATGGAACAGTTAAAAACCTAAGATTATATGGAAGTGTTGAATCTGATAGTGAAGCAGGTATTATTACACCTTCTAACTATGGAACTATTGAAAACATTTATTTCGAAGGAACTTTGAATGTATTTAGGGGCGGAATTGTTAACTATAATTTCAAAACTTCAAGTCAAGAAGGAATAATTAGAAATGCAGTACTTAACGTAAAAGTGGTAAATGGTAATGGTATTGCTTATACAAATGAAGGAACTGTTCAAAATGTACTCGTTGTATATGATGAAACTTCTACTGAATTTGAATTAATTCACAATAGAAACAAAGAAGCTGTCAATGTAAATAAAGTAGATAGAAGATTACTCGACATCAATACATATAGTGTTGATAGTGAACTATGGTCTTTAGTTAAAGATAGAAATAGAGTAATCGTTGGTGGCTTTACTTTATGTGCTATAGAAGATGGCGCAGCAGAATCTGAAACAAATCAATACAATATCGCAGATAATGACCTATTATCTATGACTTGGATTAAGGGTGATTCAATTGGTGAAAACGCCTATATTCAAGTAGATTTAGGAACACTAAGAAATGTGAATACTTTATTTGTATCAATGGATAGTGAGGCATACTTACAACAGTATAAACTCTACTACGCAGAATCTCCTCAATCTTGGATACTAATAGATGAATTCTTCTCTAATGAAGTAATCGCAACTATCAATTCAAAAGTAAGATACATCAAGATTGAAAGAACTGATGATAGACCATCAAATGATACATTAATCAAGATTCTCGAAATCGGTATTGATAAAGCTGAAAATCCAGTTTCTATCTCTTATAAAAATATTGAAAAATATGAAGAAGGAGAAGAAACTCATGTTTATGGCCATACTGATCTTTCAAATATTATAGATAAAGACCCAACTACTTATTGTTGGTTTAAAACTCCTGAGATTGGCGCAAGTATTATTCTTGATATGGGTTCTATTAAAGAACTCACATCATTTGAAATCGATATGGCTACTGAAAATGAAGTATTAAACCAAAGTAAATCAGATAATTTCTTCCGTGAATCAAAAGTATCTATTTCACTCAACGGTGTTGAATGGATAGAAATTGGTACATATACTTCAAAAGTTATTTATCATGCCTTCAATCAATTTGTGGTAGCTAGATACATTAAACTTGAATATTCGCTTAATGAACCTAATGGTGCAGAAGTTATAATAAGAGAGTTTGCATTTAACTTAGATGTATTACTTCCAAGCGGAAATATCGATCTAAATAATACAATTGATGGTGAATTAACTTCAGTGCTTTATACAACTGATGGTATGGAATCTACAGCCTTAAGTTATGAATTTGAAGGTAATCGACCAGAACAAAGATCTTTTATCATTGATTTACATGAAGTAAAAGAAATCAATACAATTAACTTTGTATCTGTTGCACTTTGGGGTGATAGACCATATGATGATATCACTTACCAATTATCAACTGATGGCTTAAATTATACAGATGAATCAGCTAAAGTTGCTGAAATATCAGCCGGTGAATATAAGATTGAACTTGATACTCCTGTAGAGGCTAGATTTATTAGAATTATTGTTCAAGATAATTCAAAGATAGCTATTAGTGAAGTGAGTGCTACACTTTCTGAATAACTCATAGGCTGTATAGAATAATTAAAACAATAAAGGAGAAATATAAATAATGATTAAATTTGGTACTGGTGGTTTTAGAGGCATTATCGGTGATGATTTCACAAAAGAAAACGTTCAAAAGATCGCTCAAGGTTTAGCTAATATTTCTAAAGAAGAAAAGAACCATAAAGCGATTCTAATCGGATATGATTATCGTTTTATGTCTGATGTTGCGGCTAAATGGATCGCAGAGGTACTCGCTGCAAATAAGATTAAAGTACTTCTATATACTGAGGCTATGCCTACTCCTGCAATCCTTTCATCAACTGTAGATAGAGGACTTAAGTATGGCGTAATGATTACCGCAAGCCATAATCCATATTTCTATAATGGTGTAAAACTCTTCGCAGATAATCAAGACGCTGATGAAGTCTTCACTAAGAGAATGGAAGACATCATCAACAAAGATTTAGAAGTTAAAACTATGAGATATGAAGAAGCATTAAACCTTGGTTTAATCAAGCTCTTTACTGATAAGAGAAAATATCTTAAGAAAATAGAATCATTCGTTACTTTAAATAATAATAGAAAAGACATTAGAATCCTCTACGACAATCTTCACGGCGTTGGCGCTAAATGTATCATGCCAATATATAAAAAGATGGGAGTGAGCCTAAAAACGCTCCATATCGAGCACGATACAATGTTTGGTGGAGTAGATCCTAATCCAAAGAAGGATACAATGCTTAAATATAAAGATAGAGTGGTAAAAGAAGGATATAACTATTTAATTGGTACTGATAGTGATTCTGATAGACTCGCAATTATTGATGATAAAGGTGAATTCGTCTCAAGTAATGAAATCATGGCTGCCTTATATTACTATTTAGTTAAGTATCAAGGAGAGAAAGGTGATATCGTTAAGAACTTAGCCACATCACTCCTTCTTGATAAACTCGCAGAGAAATGCAGATTTAAATGCCACACAGTAGATGTTGGATTTAAAAATATCTCATTAGGTATTAAAGAATATGATGCCCTTCTTGGTGGTGAATCATCAGGAGGCTTAACTATTAGAGGATATATCTTCGCAAAAGATAGTGTATTTAGTTCAACTCTATTCTTAGATATGGTTCTTAAAATGAATAAGAAAGTATCTGAAATAGTAAAAGAAGTAAAAGACTTCGCAGGATATGATGGAGCATTCATCGAAGGTGAAACTAGATTTATTGATCGAGAAAAAGTATATAACTATCTAGTAGAAAATACTCCTAAATTCTCAAAGAAAATCTTAAAGAAAGAAGTAATAGGCGCAAACATCAAATATATCTTTGAAGATGGATGGGCACTATATAGATTTAGTGGAACTGAAGCTGTATGTAGAGTATATACTGAAACATTAAACAAAGTGGAAGCTGAACCATTAATGAAAGAAGTAATTGAATACTTTAATTCAATAGAAAAATAATAAATAATTCAAAATAAAAACACCTCTTTTAAGTACTATTTATTAGGAGGTGTTTTTTATTTATGAAATTAAATAATAAAAGAGATGAACGTAAACCCCCTTCCAGCATCTAAAAAACATTCTCAGATGCTCGAAGCCGGGTTACGTACATCTCACACCTATAATTTTGCGCAATTAATTAAACATGTCAATAGCCCTGACATATTAAGATATATACCAAATGAATTATTAGACGATAATCAAATAAATATTAAAGAAGAAGCTATCAAACAATATAAAAGAATTAAAGAAAAACAGATTAATAATAGGAACTAATAGTTAACGTTATATATAATATAAGCACCAATCTTGACTCTAAATAATACTATACATATCATTCTCCAATTTGCGATTTAGTCGCAAATTAATT
>JAILNJ010000137.1 GCA_024691665.1 Gammaproteobacteria bacterium
GATTGTATTTATGGGTTTATTCTTATTTGGTTGTGAAAAGAAGACTAAATCTATATCAACAACAAAAAGCAATAATACAAGTTCTAGTGAAGTTACAAAAGGTAGTGTTAGTAAAACTACTAATCCTTATGTAACTGAAAAACCAACCACAACCACTACAACAGCTAGTAAAACCACTCTCCCACTCGATTTAGAAGGAGAAACTTTTACTATTGATTGTACTGCTTTGTCTGGTGGAACTTATACATCTAACTGGGTTAATGGAACTTATGTTAAAAAGAGCCCAACTGATTCATTAGGTTATTCAATTGGTGGATATAGAGTAGGAAATACTTATTCAAACATTGTTCCTGATGTATCTATATATAAAGGCACTGCTTATGAAGGAAGAGAAGGTGCGGTTTATAACGTTACTCCATTTAATACAATTAAAGCTTTAAAGGTAACTTATGAAACTGAACGTTCTAATGCATCAGACCCAAGAACTCCAAACGTTACATTCGGTACTGATAAGAGATGTAAAGATTATAAACATGTTTTAAGTTCTTCAGAATCATTTACTGAAGTAACTATTAATGTTAATGGATTAGATTTTAATTTCTTTAGCTTTAATTCAGGAGATTATTACACTACACTTAAAACTATTGAAGTAGTTTATGAATCTACTCAATCAGTTAGTAGTAGTAGAGTAGCTGAATCAGGAAAGAATAAAGTAAGACTTAATCCTATTACTTATGCAGGAACTAAAGTTCCAGGAGAAACTAAAGTAACTGTTCCTACTAAAGTTGAATATGATAGCACAACTAATACATATAAGGCAGTAAGCGAAAAAGAATTTACTTATTATACATATACTTATATTTCAAATCATCCTGATGAAGTGGATAATGCAGCTATTATTGATCCAATAGAAGTATGTATGTATTTTACTATCTTTGGTACATGGCCAGCAAACTACGCCGAAAAGAACGGAAGTAATAACGTTAATACTATTAGATCAGTATTTGGTTCTAAGACAAGACAAGTTTCTATTTATAATAGAACTGATGGATACGCTACATCAGTTCCATGGGTAGGAACTGGTAAGTATTATGAACTTGATATTAACTTTGATGGCACATATTCTACAGGTTCACGTGGTTCAGGTAGAGTTGTTGCGTGGAAAGATGGCTTTACTGCGACAGGTTATGATAATTCACCTGTATGTTTATATACAGATGACCACTATAACACTTGGCTTGAATACTATAACAATGGAACATGGTCTAATAGATATGATGCAGAAGGTAATATTACTGGTGTATCATTCTCAGCTGCTACAACTGTAACACTCACAGGATTTGATCCTAAGATTGTAGAAGGTGACCCATCACACGCTGAAGGCGGAGGCCAAGGCGGGGGAGATATTCCAAATATCGAAGTTAATGATGAAGATTATTACGCAAACTTCGCTCCAGCTACTTTAATTAATGACCAAACAGCTAAATGGCAACAAGTAACTAATATTAGCGGTATTGTTGAAGGCAATAAATATTACTTTGTATGTGGTACTGGCACTAATTCAGCTAACTATGATAGAAATATCCACTGGAAAGCAAATAATGGTGTTCTTGAATATGTTGGTGATGAAGACTGGAAGGACTATTATGCTTTAAATAATCCATTCTATTTTGAAAAGACCGAAGGCGGTTATTATCTATATAAATATGATTATAATGGAAATAAAGTTTACTATAGATTCTATGATGCTAAGAAAGATATAGAACCGGGTCAAGGCTTATGGCAAATCAAATTCAGTGGCGGAAATTTCTATTTATATGTAGTTAAAGATGGAAATACATATGCTCTTCAAAGGAATAATGACGTATGGAGAACATATACATCTGGTACTCAACAAGCTATTCAATTATTCAGATTCTGCGACATTGAAGGCGCAACTCCACCTGAAGGCGGAGGAGGCCAAGGCCAAGGCGAAGATTTAACTGAATATAATAGTAACTTTGAAAAGATTACTTCATTAGATGATATTAATGACGATGATGAATATATCTTTGTTTCAAATAAATATCTAAAATGCGTAATTGACTATAATCCTAATTCTAAATATAAATTAGATAATGATGGAAACTTATTAGTTTCAAAAGATGCTGAGTATCTCGCATTCCATATTAAGAAACATAAAGATGCGTGGAATGAAGAATATTACGAAGTTTATGTAATGAGTGAAGGTACAAAATACTATTTAACATATTTGGAATCTTCAACTTATTGTTATATGAACTTGAGCACTACAGCGACTTATATTGATTTGTTTTATGGTAGTAACATTTTTATCTGCCCTGCATATATGAATGATAATGGTGTTTGTGAATCGTACCTCAAAAACGGTGATTGGGCATGCCTTATGTATAATGAAGAAACTGATTTCTTTGTATTTGATAACATAACATCAGAAAATATAAATAATCTTGTTTCTATTTATAAGGTATTAGATGATAATACTCAACAAGGCGAAGAAGAATTTAATACTGATTATGAAGAAATATA
>JAILNJ010000184.1 GCA_024691665.1 Gammaproteobacteria bacterium
GATGTCTCAGTTTGTTTAACAAATTTATTAAATCCATTAGAGACAGATAGGATTAATGCGATACCAATAATACCAATAGATCCTGCGAAACATGTGAGGATTGTACGACCTATCTTACTCTTTAAGTTAGATAAAGAAAGCTTAAGTGCAGTGAAGAAAGGCATTTTAACCTTTTTAAGTTTACCTTTCTTATCAAGAAATTGTTTATTATTTTCTTCTTCTTTAGCCTTAGATGCCTCAATTTCATCTTGGGTTGGATCATATGGGTTAGTATCACCCACCATTTCACCATCTTTTAGGCTAATAATTCTCGTAGAATAAGTTTTTGCGAGTTCTTCGTTATGTGTTACCATTACGACTAAACAATCGTTTGAGAGCTCTTTTAATAGCTCTAATACTTGAATAGATGTCTTTGAGTCTAGAGCACCTGTAGGTTCATCCGCAAGTAAAACTTGTGGTTTATTAACTAAAGCTCTTGCAATAGCAACTCTTTGCATCTGTCCACCAGATAGCTGTTTAGGGAACTTATTTATTTCCTCTTCAAGTCCTACTTTAATTAGGGCTTCTTTTGCGAGTTCTTCTCTTTTCTTTTTATCAACTCCGCCAATAGTTAAGGCAAGCATGACATTTGATAATACTGTTTGGTGAGGAATAAGGTTATATGATTGAAAAACGAAACCTACTTTATGGTTTCTATATTGGTCCCAATTGTGATCTTTAAACTCTTTAGTAGATACACCTTCAATAAGCATATCTCCATCTGTATATCTATCAAGACCACCAATAATATTTAAGGTAGTGGTTTTACCACAACCAGACGGGCCTAAAATAGAGACGAATTCTGAGTCTCTTAGGGTTAATGATATTCCTTTTAAGGCGTGAACTACTAAATCGCCTGATACATAATCTTTTGTTATATTCTTAAGTTCGAGCATAACATTACCTCACTAACAATTCTCTTGCCTCACTCACAAGATATAGCGAGCCATGAATGATTATAATATCATTCTTAGTTCTCTTTTTCTTTGCGAATTTTATAGCTTCTTCTATATTTTCACATGTAAATTTATTATTGTTAAGAGAAATGCTTAATAACTCTTTAGGATCAAGAGCTCTTGGATAATTTACTTTAGTAAAAATCTGCATACTTGTGAATTTATCGAGAATTTTAACCATTGTATGATAGTCTTTATCCTTCATACAGCCAAAGATAGATATGATGTTTTTGTGAGAATACCTACTTAAAGTTTGAAGACATTTATTTAGTGCGTCTTCATTATGGCCACCATCAAGGATAATATTTCCGCCCTCTAATACTTCAAATCTTCCAGGTATTACTGTCTCTTTTAAAGCTTTTTTAACTGATTCAGCTGAAATATTATAGTGATATTTCTCATTTAAAATATCGATAGCCTCTATCGCTGATGCGGCATTATAAGGTTGATACATACCAATTAATGATAAATCATATGATTCACCTTTATAAGTGAATGATGTTCCATTATCTTTAAGTTTAATTGATCTCACATTTCTTACTAGATGTAATTCAGAATTATGGTTATAGGTATAATCTTTGATTATATCCATTAGTTCTTCTCTATCTACTGGAGTAACTAGAGGTACTCCAATCTTAACGATACCTAGTTTCTCTTTTAAAATCTTCTTATAACTATTACCTAAGACTTCCATATGGTCTTTAGAGATTGACGTGATGATAGAAACTAAAGGCTTAATCACATTAGTCGCATCAAGTCTTCCTCCAAGTCCACATTCAATAACGGCTATGTCAGCTTTCTTTCTTGAATAATATAAAAAAGCCATAATAGTTGTGAGTTCAAAGAATGTAAGAGTTTCGTGATTCTTCATGAATGCTTCATTGAAGTCATAAATATAGTTAATTAATTCGAGTAAATCATCATCATTTATCATTTCACCATCAAAGATAATACGCTCATTAAACTTAAGCACATGAGGTGAAGTGAAAAGTCCGACATTATCATTATTACTATTTAATCTATTATAAATATATTTAGAAGTACTTCCTTTGCCATTGGTTCCAGTAATA
>JAILNJ010000197.1 GCA_024691665.1 Gammaproteobacteria bacterium
CATTAAAGCTTTACCAACATTTGTCATTGGGCCAGTAGTTACAATAATTACTTTTTCTTTTAATGATTTAACTGCGTTAATAATAAATGATACTGCATCTTCTTTTTCTTCTTTCATTGAATATTTAGGAAATTCAAAACCATCAAGGCCTGATTCGCCATGAATCTTATCGCAGATTACTGCGTCACGATAAAGAGGTTTTGATTCACCTTTATATACTTTATACGGAAGATTAAGATAACTAATAACGTTTATGGCGTTTCTTGTTGTCTTTTCAATTGTTTGATTTCCTGATTCTGTGGTAACGCCAAGAACGTTAAAATTCTTCTTACTACCTAAAAGTAGTAAAGCTATCGCATCATCATGTCCTGGATCGCAGTCAAATATTATATTCATAAATTCTCCTATAAATGACTCTTTAGTGTTGTGAGTCTATAGTTAGAATTAATCTTTATCGCATCATTTAAAACTCTATTATCGCCGATAATAACTAGATGCTCTTTAGCTCTAGTTATTGCGGTATAAATAAGTTTCTTATTTAATAAGACATTATAATTTGAGAATAGTGGAAGTATTACAACTTTAAATTCACTACCTTGTGATTTATGTACTGATATCGCATAAGCTAGTGCGATATTAGATATTGTACTTTCTTTATATAAGACTTCGCTTATTCCAAAGTCTACTAATACTTCTTTTTCTCCAAATGTATCTTCAACTATACCCATATCACCATTCATTACTGAATCTTCATATTGGTTAACTAGTTGAATTACTTTATCATCTATAAAGAATCTAGTTAATTCTTCACCTTCACTATCATCTTTAGCTTCATAGTTTGCATTATAATTCATCTGCATAAATCTATTAACCGCATCTATTCCAACTCCACCTTTATATATAGGAATTAGTATTTGAATATCTTGATATAAATCAAAGCCTTGTGATGTGTAGTGGTCTACACATCTTTTTAAGAGTTCAAATAAATCTCTTTGATTAGAATTAATAAATACTAATTCATTGTGATCTATATCTATCTCAGTTTCTATTTTTTCATTTAATACATCATAGGCTAAAGATATAATCTTTGAGTTTTCTTTTTGTCTATGTATCTTAGTTAATTTAGTAGTAACAAAATACTTAGAATCAATTAAGTCCTTTAAGATTTGACCAGGGCCAATTGATGGGAGCTGATCACTATCACCAACTATTACGAGTTTAGTATCAATATCTAAAGCCTCAAGAAGATTCTTAAAGAGGAATGAATCTATCATAGATGCCTCATCAACGACTACTACTTTAGCTGGGAGAGGATTATATTTATCATAGGTAAAATTACCCATAGTGTCATATCCCAGCATCTTATGGATGGTTTTTGCGAAGTATCCAGTAGATTCTTCAATTCTCTTCGCAGCCTTTCCAGTAGGGGCACAAAGCTTCATCTCATCAAGGTTGATATCTGTGAGTTCTTTAAGTGTGTATATTATTCCTTTTTCAATAGTAGTTTTTCCAGTTCCTGGGCCACCAGTAATAATAGATACATTATTATTTATAGCTTCATATATCGCACTCTTTTGAGTATCTTCATATTCAATATCTAGGATTGATTCAAGACGTTTTAGACAGGCATCAATCTCTTCTTTAGGATAAGCTTTTGTGTGTACCTTAGACATCTCTTTTAGTTTTGATGCGATATACTTTTCACTATTATAAATAGATGCGTATGAATAACCATCTTCATACTCATATATCTTTCTTTTAAATAATAATACTTCAATCGCATTATCTAATAGTTCTATCTCAGCTTTTCCAAATGATAAATATTTTAATACACTCTTATATAAGTCCTCTTTTCTTGTATAAGTATTTCCGTCTTCCATCGCATTATTTAAGAGGACATAGTTTATAAAAGCTTCAATTCTAGACGGACTCTTTAAGTTAATTCCCATTTGAAGAGCGATTTGGTCCGCCTTAATAAAGGCGATACCTTCAATCTCTTCAATTAAGATATATGGATCTTTCTTTAATACTTCTAAAGTATTCTCTTTGAATTTGTCATATATCTTCATTGAGAGTTTAGGGCTTATTCCGTATGAATATAAAGTTACTAGAATTGATGACATATTCTTACTTTGAATTAAAGTAGAATAGATTGTATCCTTTTTCTTTTTATTCATTGATTCAACTTTATCTAATACATCTTTATCCTCAAGAATTAAACTTATCGCGTCAATACCTAGTGCATTTACTACTTTAGTCGCAGTGTTCTTACCGATTCCTTTAAATGAGTCACCAGAAAGATAATCAATTAATCCTTCAATTGATTGAGGGAGCACCCTTTCAACTGTCTCAGCCACAAAGGTATATCCATATTTTTGGTTAAACACAAGTTTACCATTAAATATATATGTGCCTGATTCTTCAAGAGGTGGGAAAGTACCTGTGATAGTTGTCGATTTTTGAAAGTCAAAATAAGGTTCATTGGTTTCCTCAATTATAACCTTATATACTCCATATGAAGATTGATCGTTATAGTAAACCTTATAGCTTACTTCACCTTTAATAAAACTCATCTCATATTAATTATACTTAAAAAGGTATAGTTTTGTTTGAAATAAATTTAAAGAATTTTAAAAATGTAAGATTAATTCATATATTTTAAATATATGTTATAATCTTTTTTAGCGGAGGAAATTATATGG
>JAILNJ010000024.1 GCA_024691665.1 Gammaproteobacteria bacterium
TGTCATGATAAGAGAAATGAAAATGCTCCTATCGATATGCTAGTTTGTCCACATGCAAATTTAACACAAATTGCTGGTTTAACACCGACATGTACACAACCAGGTTATAAAGATTATTATGAATGTGACGATTGTCACAAACTTCTATATATTAAAAATAACAATTATGTTGAAATCGACAATTTAGCTGTATGGAAAGCAGAGGGTGGTGATGGATATCTTGCACCACTTGGACATGATTGGGGTGACCCAGTATATACATGGCATTTAGATGTTCCAAACTGTATTGCTACAAGCACTTGTACAAGAAATGATTCCCATGTAAAAGCTGATGTAGCTGAAAATGAACATTTACAATATGTTATAGATTCTCAAGCTGATTGTACTCACAATGAAAAAGGTCACTATGTTGCAACATTTACAGTTGAAGGATTTGAAACTCAAAATAGTGAACAAATTGAAAAAGCAAATACAGCTTTAGGCCATACTAATGTAATAGTTTATGTATGGTCACAAGATAAATTAAAATGTAGCGCATACTATGAATGTTCTGTATGCGGTGAAAGAGAATTAATTGAAGAAGTTAGTTCTGTATATGTAAAGATTTCAGATGCAACTTGCTTAAAGAATGAAGAAGGTAAGAGAACAGCAACATTTACAACTGCAGGTTTAGAAAATCAAGAAACTCCTAAGTATGAAATTGAAAATACAGGTGGTCATATATTTGGTGAACCTACATATGTTTGGAATAATGGAAGTTGTACAGCTACAAGAGTTTGTACAGTAGATGAAACTCACATTGAAACTGAAACAGTTGCTGGTGTATATCAAGTTGTAACAGCTGCTACTTGTACAGCTAATGAAACAGGTAAATATATAGCAACATTCACTAATCCTGCATTTGTGGTTCAAGAATCAGTAGTTAGTGAAAAAGCTAATTCAGCTTTGGGTCATAACTATGTATTCGCAAGAATTGAATGGACAAGCTTCACAGCTAAAGCATTCTATACTTGTGCTAATGATGAATCACATGTAGTAAGTTATGATTGTACTATAACTAGTGAAATCACTAAAGCTCCTACATGCCTTGAAAAAGGTGTGAGAACTTATACCGCAACTTATGAAAATCATACTGATACTAAGACTGAAGAATTAGCTATTGGATCTCACTCTTTAGATTATGTGGCTCAAGTAGATGCTACGCATGATACTGAAGGTCATACTGCACACTATGAATGTTCAGTATGTCACAAGTTATATAGCGATGCTGAAGGTAATCATGAAATATCTAGAAATTCTACTATTATTCCAAAACTAGTAAGAATTACTGTATATGGTGCAACTATTTTAAATTCAAATGGAACTTTAGCGGATGTTAAGGCTGGAGATAAAGTAACTATTCAAGCTAACGAACCTGAAGAAGGTAAAGAATTCAAAGGTTGGGCATTATCTGAAGGTGGTGCTATCATCTCAACTAATAGCTCTATTGAAATAACTATTGGTTCAGATATCCAATATTACGCAGTTTATGCTGATGTTGAAAAACCAAAAACTGGTCTTCCAACCGGTGCTTTAATTGGTATTATTGCTGGTTCAGTAGTTCTTGTCGCATCAGCTTTAGTAGTTGTATTCGTAGTTCTTAAGAAAAAGAAAAAAGCACAAGAATAATTAAATGATTAATGTGAAAGGAGTCCATGATTCCTTTCACATATTAATGAGGCATATTATGAAGAAAGTATTTGTATATTATAGCTTAACTGGAAACGGTGATAAGGTAGCTAAAAGATTCGAAAATTTAGGATATGAAATTATAAAACTAGAAGTTAAAAAACCTCTCCCAAAGAAATTCTTCTTTAGAGTTTTTGTGGGTGGTTTTAAGGCTGGCCTTAATTTAAAAGATAAATTATTAAACACAAATTTAAATTTTGATGGCTATGATAAGGTGGTTATTGGATCTCCTGTTTGGAATGGAAAACTATCTTGTGCAATAAATAAATTAATTTCTTTATATGATTTTACACAAATTAAGGATTTATCGTTTATACTATATAGTGGGTCAGGTGAAGCCCCTAAGGCAGTAAAAAAGATAAATAAGTTATTTAAAGCTCAAGTAGTGGTACTCAAAGAACCTCAGAAATACAACGAAGAGCTTGATAAAATATATTTATAAGGAAATATTAAAAAATGAAGAGTGGACTTAGTATTAAAGGAATTATTTTTGATTTAGATGGAGTAATTACTAGAACGGACCACCTTCATTTTTTATCTTGGAATAGAATCTCAACTAAATATAATCTAATATTTAATGAAGAAATTAATAAATCTCTTCTAGGTTTAAGTAGACCTGATAGCATCAATAAAATTCTTGAATTTAATAATAAAACTATGCCTCAAGAATTAAGAAATCAAATCTGTGAAGAGAAGAATGAAATATATAAAGAATATTTAAATGAATTATCAGAAAAGAATATTATTGATGGTGTAATTGAATTATTAGATTATCTAGATGCTAGATCTATTAAATACGCAATTGGCTCATCATCTAAAAACACTATGTTTATACTTGAAAGATTAGGTCTTAAAAATAGATTTAAATATATAGTAGATGGCACAATGGTTAAAGAGGCTAAACCAAACCCAGAAATATTCCTTAAAGCCGCATCTTTAATGAATATCGAACCTAAAGATATTCTAGTTATTGAAGATGGAGAAGCTGGAATAATTGCGGCTAATAATGGCGGATTTAATTCAGTTGAATTTGGATTAAATGAATATAAGGTAACTCCAAATTATAAAGTAACTAATATCTTAGATATTAAATCAATAATAGAAGCCAAAAATAAGCCTCAGATCGTCTTTTCAGATATTGATGGCACACTTATAACTCCAGATCATAAAGTTACGCCTAAGACAAAAGAAGCGGTTTTAAAACTTAAAGAAAATGGAATCCAATTTGTTCTAGTTTCAGCTAGAAGTCCAAGTGGTATCTATACCATTATGAATCAAATAGGAATTAAGTGTCCTATAATTGCATATAGTGGTGGACTCGTTCTTGATGAGAATGGTAAAGAATTATATTCAAAAGGTTTTAGTAAATCACTCGCAAAAGAAGTAATAGATTATATTGAAAGCCATAATTTAGATCTTTCATACAATGTTTTCTCTAATGATACATGGGTAGTTAAAACTAGAGATGATGAAAGAATTATCTGGCAAGAAGGTGTAGTTGAATTTGAATCAACTCCTGGAGGAATTGAAAAACTTGTGAATAACGCACCTATCCACAAATTCTTACTTATCTGTAACCCTCATAAGACATTAGAAATAGAAAAAGAACTTCAAGAAGCTTTCCCAAATCTTACTATAGTTAAGAGTGGAAAACGCCTCATTGAAGTCATGGAAAAAGGTGTAAGTAAAGAAATTGGTGTCAAAACGTATGCGCAATTTCTAAATATTGATATAAAAGACTGTATGGCTTTTGGAGATAATTATAATGATATAGAGATGCTTGAAGCTGTTGGTACTCCTATCGTTATGGGTAATGCTCCAGAAGACCTTAAAAAGAAATTTAAATTAATTGCTAAAGATAATAAGAGTGATGGAATATATTATTCTTTAATTGGTTTAAAGATAATATAGATATTATTTTCCTATTGTGATATTTTAGATTTAATAAGGAGATAATTATGAGTAAAAAATTTAGATTGTCATGTGCACTTGATGTAGATGACTTGTTACTTGATTGTATTCCGTACGCAATTAAACTCGCAAATGAAAAATATAAATTTAATCCACCTCTATCTATTTATGAAGTTAACCATTGGGGAAAACTAAATAGTAGAGCGGATGTTATTTTTGAATTCTTTGATGATCCTGAATTTTATAAGAATCAACCAGTTATTGCTGGCGCTAAAGAATTTGTATCAAAACTATCAAAGATGACAGAAGTATTTATTTCTACATCAATCCCAACAAAATATATGGGAATTAGAGCTGAAAGATTACTACAAGAATTCCCAGATATCCCACAAGAAAACATTTATATGGGTTCAAGAAAGGATAAGATTAATGTAGACATTTTATTTGATGATGGAATGCATAACGTATTTAAATCAAGTGCCGCATATCCAATTTTAATGAGAAGACCTTGGAACCAATCAGCTACAGGTATGCTTGCGGTTAATACATATGATGAATTCTTAAAACTCGTTGAAGTAATAACTAAGAGCTATTCATATGTTGAACGTCCATTCGTTGGACCTGGCATAGTAATTCTTGTTGGTCCATCTGGCTCAGGTAAAACTAAGATTGCATCACGACTTGTTAAGAAACTTACTACATTTGAAAAACTAGTAAGTTATACAACTGATGATGAGACTGCGCTTAAAACAAATGATTGGTATAACTATGTAGATACTGATACATTTAATAGAATGGTAGAAAATGGAGAACTCTTCGAATCTACAATGTATGCTGGACATGGATTTGGTTCTAAGAAGGAAGACATTGAAAAGATTCTATCTCAAGGTAAAAATATCATCGCAACGACTGATATCTGCGGTGCGATGGCTATAAAGACTCATTTTGAAAACGCAATAACTGTCTATATTAAGAGAGATAGAAGAGTCTTAATAGATACAATTTTAAATAAAAAGAGTTCAAACGAAGATAAAGTATCAAGAATTATATCTATTGATGCTGAAAGATCTAATGAAGATATCTGCGATTATTCAGTAAATAATAATGGTTCTTATGATGAAGCCGCAGAAGAAATCATTAGTATGTTAAATTTAAAATAATAGATTGATTATTATTTTACAATAATGTAAAATACATATGGTCTAAGAAGAGGATGAGTAAATACCTCCTGTCCTTCATAGAGAGCTCATGTTTGGTGGAAATGAGTAAGACAGATTATTGAAGCTACCTTGGAGACTAAAAAGGTTTGTCTCTTTATCGACAATGAGGTGCTATGATTTATTCATAGAATTAAGGTGGTACCGCGGATTATTTCGTCCTTAAAACTGGTGTGTTTTAAGGACTTTATTTTTGGAGGAATATATGAAGTATTTAACTGGTAATGAAATTAGAAGAATTTGGCTTGATTTCTTTAAAGGAAAAGGACATAGTGTTGAAGAATCTGCATCATTAATCCCAAGTGATGATAAATCTTTACTTTGGATGAACGCAGGTGTTACACCTTTAAAGAAATATTTTGATGGAAGAAAGACACCTAAAAATCCAAGAATTTGTAATGCTCAAAAATGTATTAGAACTAATGATATCGAAAATGTTGGTATGACATCTAGACATCATACATTCTTTGAAATGCTTGGAAACTTCTCTATTGGTGATTATTTTAGAGATGAGGTTATTCCATGGGCATTCGAACTTTTAACTAGTGAAAAGTATTTTGGAATTCCAAAAGATAAATTATTCATCACTTATTATCCAGATGATAAAGATACATTTAATAAATGGGTAGAAGCTGGAATGGATCCATCTCACCTACTTAAATGTGAAGATAACTTCTGGGAAATTGGTGAAGGACCATGTGGACCAGATACAGAAATGTTCTTTGATAGAGGAGAAAAGTATGGAGATTTCGCTCCATCTGCAATCTCTGAAGGTATTGAAAACGATAGATATATTGAAATCTGGAACATTGTTTTCTCTCAATTTAATTCAGATGGTTCAGGAAATAGAAAATCATATAAACCTCTTCCAAAGAAAAATATCGATACAGGTGCTGGTCTTGAAAGACTTGCTTCAATCTTCCAAGAAGCTGATACAAACTTTGATACAGATTTATTCATGCCAATGATTAAACGTATTGAAGAATTATCAGGTGTTAAATATTCTGGTCAATCAGACTTTAAGATTATCGCTGACCACGCTAGAACTATCGTATTCGCACTATCTGATGGTGCACAATTCTCTAATGAAGGTAGAGGATATGTATTAAGAAGATTACTCCGTAGAGCTTTAAAACATGGTTTAGCTTTAGGTATTAAGAAACCATTCTTATATGAAATGGTTGATACAATCACTAATTTAATGGGTGAGTTCTATCCTAATCTAAACGATACTAAAGAATTAAGTAAGAAGTTAATCTTAAGAGAAGAAAATAAATTCCTTGAAACTATTGATTCAGGTTTATTAAAACTTAAAGATATTATTTCTAAATCAAATACAAAAGTTATTAGTGGTAAAGATGCATTCGTACTATTTGATACATATGGATTCCCAGTAGAACTTACAGTTGAATATGCAAGTGAACTTGGATTCAGTGTAGATAAAGACGGATTCAACGCTGAAATGGAAGCTCAAAAAGAAAGAGCTAGAAAGTCACAAAATAACCAATCAGCATTCACTAAACAAAATAAAGAATACTTAGACTTTAAGACTCAAGTAGAATTTGTAGGATATGAAGAAGATTCATGTGAAGCCACAATCGTTAAAGTATTTAACGAAGGTATCGTAACTGACAAGACTCCATTCTACGCAGTATGTGGTGGACAAGTTGGCGATTCTGGAATTATCAGAAAAGGTAATAATGAATACGCAGTAATCGATACACTCAC
>JAILNJ010000028.1 GCA_024691665.1 Gammaproteobacteria bacterium
AGTAACTTATTTACCATTAGAGGATTTATATAAGCAAAGTGATTTCATTTCACTCCACTGCCCTCTAATGGTAAATAAGTTACTCCTTCAATTTCGCTTGGGAACTTATCATAAGCTAGAATATTCATTCCATATCCTTTAGCGATATTGATCATAATCTTACCGATCTTACCTGTACCGATAACACCGATAGTTTTACCATGCAAGTCAACACCTACAAGGTCCACTAAGGAGAAGTTATATTCTCTTGTTCTATTGTATGCTTTATGAATTCTTCTATTTAAAGTAGTGAGAAGAGTAAAAGCATGTTCTGCTACCGCGTAAGGTGAATAAGCAGGAACTCTAAAGACATGGATGTGCTTATAACATGTTAATAAGTCAACATTGTTATATCCTGCACATCTCATGAAGATGGCTTTAACACCATATTCTATTAATTTATTAATAATAGGAGTGGATAAATCATCATTAACAAAAGCACAGACTCCATCATATCCTTTTGCTAAGTTAACAGTATGGATATCAAGTCGTGGTTCGAGATAGGTAATATCAATACCTCTCTCTTCTGCGTATTTCTTGAATCCATCAAGATCATATTTTTTAGTATCGAAGAATGCAATTTTCATAATTGGTATCTCCTTCCTCATATAAGATAAGGTAAAACATCTTAAATAACAATTAAGATGCAACTATTTTGATTTCTTCCTTAACTCTGCGATTTTTATTGCAGCTTCTTTATCAATTATCATAATTCCATTTTGTTCCGCGATTTGCGCTATTTGAGTGAGCGCTGCTTTCATAAATGGTCTAGGAATCTTAGTGTACATTTCGCAAGCTTCTTTAGTAAATTTTACTTTTGTGTCTAATCTTTCCGCACAGTACATAACTGTTTCAACAGTACCATTGTTAGTAGCGGCGATAGGTTCACAAACTGGTCTATGACCACCAAATCTCATATACCAGAAATTCTTTGAATCATGATAACCATAATCTACAGGAACTTTAGGGAAAGAATTTCTTTTTAATCCTTCTTTTAAGTTTTCTGCATATTTATCTATCATCAATATCTTGTCTATTTTAAGAATGAAGTGACAGCCAAATTTAGAAGTAATTCCATTGAAATTATTATATGGAGGTTGAACTCCTTCTAATTCACCGATATGTTCTTTTGCTTTAAAACCATCTTCAAGTTGATCATCCCAAGTGCATTCAATAACTTGATATGCATCCTCTAAAATTAGAGGTCTTTCCCCTTCTGCTTCGCCCTTAATAAGATTAAATTTACAATCTTTCATTTTTTCATCAGGAGTTTTACCAGGGAAACCTAGTCTCACTAATTCTTTGAAAGATTTTCTATCATCTTTAATAAAATTTAATGCACATTTACCTGTGCGTAAGATGTTTTGAGCGGTATTACTGGAGTTTCTACATTCTAAAATCATTGCGTAATAATCCTTACCTGCAATGTAATAAGGGAAAACAAGAGAATACGCTCCAACAGTGGTCATACCTTTTTCATCTAAAGTAGTGATTGCTACTGTTGGCATTGGAAAAAATAAACTATTTTGATAAAAATTATCAACAACTTTAACTTCTTTGTATTTTGACATATCATTACTCTCCTTTTTTATTTTAGTCCATTAAAATTTTATTACTAGTTTATAGACAAAATTAAATAATAATGTTTTAATTAATTGTCCAAGAAATTGGTTTTCTCAAAGTGTTTGAGTAATACAATTTATTTAGATTTCTTAATAGGGATTCTAAGTTGAGAGAATTACGAATTATATTTTAAGAAGATTGATGTAGATGGACGAGGAATCGTCTTTTTTGCATCTCTTAAACCTATATTCTTGGCTGAAATATAGGGAGGCACATATTAATGAAAACTGGTGCATTTAGTAGTCATATTGATGGTATTCAAAAGAAAATTGGCTACACATTCAAAAATAGAGAACTTCTTTATCAAGCATTCACAAGAAGTTCATATACCGCGGAAACGGGTGAAGAAAATAATGAAAATTTAGAGTTTATTGGGGATAGAGTGCTCGACTATGTAGTAGTTAAACTCATAGTGGAATATTTTGGTTATATCGATACTCTTCCACAACTTGGAGTTTTACTTGGGGTGCAATTAGAAAGTGAAAAACATAAATCCGGTCCACTTAGATTTCAAGGTTATCTAAATGAAAAACAATTATCTGAATTAAAACAAAAACTTGTATGCAATGAAAATCTTGCTAAAAGATCCACAGAATTAGGTCTTAATAAATATATATTTATGGGCCAAAATGACATTAAATAAAAAGTTAATGCAAATGTTAAAACAAAAGCTGATGTTTTAGAAGCTATTATTGGCGCAGTAGCAGTGGATTCAAAATGGGATATCCAAGTTTTGACTAAAGTCGTTGATAACTTAGTGGGTGTATATGACTACTTTGCTAGTATAGATATCGACGAAGCTAGACCTGAAGAATATACATTAGATAATTCTGTTAACACTCTTAAGGAACTTGCAGAGCATGGTCACTGTTCTATGCCATCATACGTTTTTGATGAAAAAGTATTTGAAGATGGTTCATCAAAATGGATATGTACTATATCTATTGTTTCTTGGGACATTAAATTAATTGCTACTGCATCAAATAAAAAGGATTCTAAAAAATATGCAGCATATAAAGCCTTATGCAAACACTTTAATATGCATGATGAATTTACAGTTTATAATGATTAAAGATATTAGTGTTGTCTTAAATTTATTATGTTTATA